>CAZZEC010000029.1:0-47340 GCA_964652565.1 uncultured Bacteroidia bacterium | reverse complement strand
AGTTTGTTTTACTAGTGTAGGATTCATGAATATAAATTATTTCAGTTAGTGTTTTTGGAAAATAACAAATAATACTTTGGATTGTTCAAGTTCATCTATTATTTTAATGATGTCAACTACTGATAATGATAGTAAAACTTTTTATATTAAAAGGCGTAATATTAATCAGAAAAGAATAACAATTAATATAGATGCCTATGAAAGTATTGAAGTTTGTTTTAGGTATGCTCACTGTATCTCTTATTTGCATGAGCTGTGCAACAGTGAGACCTGGAGAAGTAGGTATGAAGCAGACCTTTGGTAAGCTTAACCCCAGAGTGTATGAACAAGGGATTGTAGGATTCAATCCTTTTGTTACGACGATCGTTAAGGTTCCTACCCGTACAGTAAACCTTGAAGTGAATCTGGATCTTCCATCCAAGGACGGTCTTAACGTAGAATCTGAGATTTCGATACTCTATCGTATCAATCCAAGCAAAGCCCCCAAAGTAGTAGAGCAGATTGGACTTAACTATGAAGATGTAGTCATCCTGAGCGTATTTCGTTCCGCAGCAGCTGATGTTTGTTCGCGCTTTCTAGCAAAAGATATGTACACAGATAGTAGAGTGAAGATTGAAAATCAGATTCAACAACAAATGCAGGGAATATTAGAAGAAAGAGGGTTCGAAATTGAAAATGTGTTGTTGAAGAGTATTGTGCTGCCTCAAGGCCTCACTCAAGCCATTGAGAATAAACTGGAAGCCGAACAAAGTGCAGAACAAATGACTTTTGAACTCCAACGTGAGGAGTTAGAAGCGAAGCGTAGAATTATCGAGGCACAAGGGATTAGAGATGCACAAAAAATCATTGAATCAGGCCTATCAGATAAGATTATCCAGTGGCAATCTATTGATGCCTTTAAAAGTCTGGCTAATTCACCGGGGTCAAAATTGATCATTACAGATGGAAATGCGCCACTTTTAATTAACCCTGAGGCCCCCCGGTAGAACAACATAGCTTAAGTACTTCTATAGTTCTCAATAAGTTTTGTGTGTAGGATTGTCGGTCGGGTTCCCATATGGGAAACCGGCCGCATTTGTTTGTGGCTTTGTGAATTGATCTAAAAAGTAACCAGGGCAAACGCACTAAAATCATTAATAGCTGCTAGTCAGCAGCTTAAGTTGATTCAATATATACATATTTTAATCATAATTAACTAACAATGAATTATGTATAAAATTTGGTGCGTTTGACCTAAAAGTAACCAACTATACAATATATTATCTCATGAATCACGAACTTGTTTGAATGCAACAACTTCGACAAGAGATTAAAGCGTGTAAAATATGTGAGGCGCATCTGCCCTTAGGCCCAAGACCTATTTTTAGCGTAGAAAGAGATAGCAAAATCATCATTATTGCGCAAGCTCCTGGAAGAATTGTACATGAAACCGGTGTCCCATGGAATGATAAGAGTGGAGATAACCTCCGAAAATGGCTTCAGGTGAGTAAGGAAGTATTTTACGATCCCCATTTATTTGCCATTGTTCCTATGGGTTTTTGCTTTCCTGGAACAGGAAAATCGGGAGATCTTCCCCCGCGTAAGGAATGCGCACCTGCCTGGCACGAACGGTTACTTCGGGCGATGCAACAACCACAACTTACCCTATTGGTCGGACAATATGCTCAGAAATACTACTTGAGAGATAACGTACACAAAAACCTTACTGAGACGGTCAGGAATTTTCACGATTATTTACCTCGTTATTTACCTCTTCCTCATCCCTCTCCCCGGAATAATATATGGATGAAGAAAAATCCCTGGTTTGAAAAAGAACTATTACCTGAGCTTGCGAGTCGGGTGGATTCCATACGACAAAAAGGGGAAGTCTCATAAGTCGACCTCCCCTTTTAAGTTTTTTACTTTTTTTAATCTAGTATTTATCATTTTTAACGAGATCTCGAAATAAAGACCTTTTGAGACAGCCTCTCTTGGATGTTTTTCCCGCTTCTAAACATTATTTATAAAATATTGCTCATCTACTACCTTCCCATCCTTCCAAACTCTGCGTATAATCTCATGCCAGAGAATGTTACTCCCATCTTTCATATCAAAATTGAAAGTATACTCTGACATAGAAACGTCATCTCCCGCAACAGCGTAATGAAGTGTTATTTCATTTTCAAAAATGCCACTTCCCGATCCTACCCTCATTAAAGTATATGCATGATTCGAAAGATAAGTACCGATGTGTGGCTTTAGATACTGTACCGTAGAAGAAGAGTTTTAATTCTTGTCTACATAACATTCACCTATCATTACTATTTGCAAATTATTAAAAGGCGTCATGAGAAAAAGTATCCCATTTTCCAATTTATGCTATAAATTCAAGTATAGTTATATACACTACATTTCCCACGCTTTACCATTCCCTTTTAGGAGATTGACGTATCAGATCATAGACGAACATTATATCCACATTATACATTGTGGATACGTTGCGTTTCATTGGAGAATACAACAGAAGCTCCCCAAGCATACGATGAATACCAATGGTATGATATTGGGGTCCAAGTTAAACTATATCATTTACTACGGGTTTTTACAGACATGAAGTGTAATCTTGTCTGGTTTAAGCGAGACTTGAGAATCCGTGATCATGCCCCTTTGGCTCATGCCATTGAAGAGGGATTTCCTGTTTTATTGTTTTTCTGTTATGAACCCAGCCTGATTGATGCAGAAGAATACGATGTGAGGCATTGGCGGTTTATCTACCAATCTTTGGTAGATCTCAACCAACAATTGACCCCTTACCAGACAGAAGTACACATCTTTCATCAGGAAGTTGTAGCTGTACTGGAAATGATGAAAGAGGAATATGACATACAACACATCTTTTCACATCAGGAAACGGGAATCAAGATTACGTTTGATCGCGATCTGGCAGTAGGGCAATTTTGCAAGGCACATGCCATAACCTGGAAGGAGTTTCCGCAGGATGGCGTAGATCGAGCGCTCAAGCATCGGATAGGTTGGGATAAAAGATGGGATGCCTTCATGTCCTCTAAGCAAAAACATCCCGATTTGGAGAAATTGGTCGCTGTGGACTTACCTCAGGACTTGAAAAGCAAGCTTGAAGGAGTTCCACTTTTCAGTAATTTTAAGGATAAACCCCAAGGCTTTCAGCCTGGAGGGGAGACATTCGCATGGAAGTATCTAAAGACCTTTATTCATGATCGCGCTAAAAACTATACCCCTCATATTTCGAAACCTGAATTCAGTCGCAAAAGTGGGAGTCGGTTATCTACCTATCTCGCCTATGGAAATATCAGTGCACGTCAGGTGCATCAAAGTGTAACCTATTATCAGCCCAAGCTTTCGCACGGACGCATGTTGGAACACTTTCATGATCGACTATGGTGGCGCAGCCATTATATACAAAAACTCGAATCTGATTATCGTATAGAATGGCAAAATCTGAACAGAGGATTTGATCAACTGGACATACCCTTTGATGAGAAAAAGTATGAAGCATGGACCACTGGGCACACGGGATATCCCATGGTGGATGCCTCTATGCGATGTCTCAATGCCAATGGCTTCATTAATTTTCGTATGCGAGCGATGCTCGCAACATTTTGGTGCTTCACCCTTTGGCAGCCTTGGCAACCCGGAGCTGTATATACCTGCAAAATATTTTTGGATTTTGAGCCAGGTATTCACTTTGCACAGTGGCAAATGCAAGCAGGCATGAGCGGATATCACACCATTAGAATCTACAACCCTACTACACAGTCTCAGCGACACGACCCCAATGGAGATTTTGTCCGAAAGTGGGTTCCAGAACTCAGACATGTACCTGCCCCACAAATTTATGAACCCTGGAAGATGACCCAGATGGAGCAGACTTTTTATCATTGCCGTATAGGTATGGATTATCCTCAACCGATCGTTCATTTGGAAGAAAGCAACCGTGCCGCTAAAGAAGCCTATTGGCAAGTACGTCAAACTTATGCCGTACAAAGGGAGCTCCCTCACATATGGGAAAGACACTGTCTGCCTCAGAATATCAGTATCTATACAGAGGAATTAGCCGCTAGATCTAGTATCGATTGCTCAGCCCCACTGACCCGTATGAAAGATTTGCTAGAAACGGACGAAGGATGGTATAGCTAATAATATCTATTTTATGGTGGCCATAACTTGTGTATATATTGTGTTAAAATCGTAGATATTCAATAGTCAAGTTCCATCATGGATGCATTAGTAATAGGTACCGGAAAATTAGGGAGCTTCTTGATCTATCAGTTATTGCGGAGCGGAGGATTTGAGCGAATTTATGTTGCTACTAAAAACAGCCAGAAATTACCAGGTATGCTCACCGATTTGGAAGATGCGTACTACACATCGAAACTTATACCTATCCATGATTACCAAGAAATAGAACATCGATTAGATTACACTTTCTTTGCCTTTTCTCAACTTACCTGGCACGAGAATATTGGCGTGAATGATCGGTTTATTGAGGCGAGATCCAATCAGAAGATTATTGAACAAGTCTACTCGCTACTCTCTCATAAGAAGGAGCTCATCTCTAATATTGTGGTGCTAAGCAATCCTGTAGATTTGATCACGAGATTTACCGCTGAACTATTCCCCCAAGCCCATGTTTTGGGGTTAGGGTTAGGATTGGACACAAAAAGGGTGGGAATTGTTGTCTCACATATGTTGGGAATTTCTTATCACCCCTTGCCCTGCATTGGTGAACATGGCCGCCATTTGGTGCCTTTGCTGAGTCATGTGAAAGGTTTCTCTCATCTCGATCGTGATACCTACCAAAAAGTGCTCGATCGTACTTTCCATCGTAGTCAACAAATTATACACACATTTTCTATTCCAGTCTTTGGTCCCTGGAGTGAGATTGAGCATTTCATTGATGTGATTTGCGCTAAGAAACCCCGTCTTTTATATCTCAGTTGCTTCTTAGACACTCCTTTTCTGGACCAAACTAGTGTATCCATAGGAGTTCCCGTACTTTATGTTTCGAACCGATTTACTATTCAAGAACCTGATACTTCTCCCCTCGAATATGACTTATTCGCAGAGGCTGCTCAATCATTGAAACAGCAATATGAATATTTTCTCACATAAAATTTAACGACGAATATTTAAGATTACGAATAGGAGTTAATACGAATTATTTATATTTTTACATAAATATTCATTATTCGATGATAATGTTACTTCCCTATGAAGAAAGCCTTTCATGTAATCATCCTTGCCTGTTTTATTGTGAATTTTTGGAGCTGTGAGGAAAATAGCGATACTCCCAACGAAACGACTGATCCTACGCTTTCCATCTCATCCGTAGCTCCGGAGGGACCCTATGGAGTGAATGTAGATGTTGAAATCACATTGGAATTGAGGACTGATCCCAAAGCAGGCATTCAATCTTTTCGTGCGTTAAAGGGAGGTGCAGAACTTTTCTCAAGAACAAACTACACGTCAAATATTGTTCAGTTTAATTTTATTTATGCTACCACAACCGAAGACCTCGAAATGGGTATAGCAACCTTCACCTTTCAGTTGACGGATAATGACGGGAAGATGGCTACTTTGGAGACGAGTATTGAAATAGAGATAGAATATAGTTTTTCGGTAGAGAATTTTCGTCCTGATCCCAGTTGGGATATGATAAATAATGTAAATGTCAATACCGAAACAGGAGATAATGTCGACGTACAAGCCATCATTGGCTCCTCTTTCAATGGAACTTCAATTACATTTATGGGTCAAAATGGAACAGCATTTTACAATGTCTCGCCGAATGATATAGACTATTTCGACCCCAATATTAGTACTCAACAAATCGTAGAAGCTATCCAAGGCCTCACGCCCAGTGATATACTCATCATTTCAAATCCTGCTGCCAATCCTCCAATAGACAATCAATTTCCCATCATAGCGAAACTTCGCGGTCAGGAGGTCTATGCGATCATAGGATTTTCTAATCTTGCCGGAACCATGTGGGGATATAGAAAGACATCTGAGGAAGCAGGTAATTGAGAAACTAGCATTATTGCGATTCCATTGCATGGTATTATGATAAAACTAGCTACTATCTGGTGTTTTTGAACAACAGTTTCCATCTTCCCTAGCCTGTTATCCTATCTGTCATCCGTCGTCAATCGTCCATGGTCTTACGTCTTACCCTATTTCCTCAAGTCGGCATTGATTTCCTGTTTGAGAAGCTGTAATACTCTTTGTATTACCTTATCTGCAGCTTTATCGGCCAACGTTTTCGAATCGTCTCTTAACTCAATAGAGATGAGATAGCTTTTTTTCCCTTCGGGAATTCCTTCTCCGGTATATACGTCATGCAGTTCTACCTTTCGAATGAGCTTAGGGTTTGCCTGATAGACGATATCCTGTATGTTAGAGAATGTCTCATTTTCCAAGATTAACAAGCTCAGATCTCTTTTGATAGATGGGAATTGGGGAATCTCCTGAAAAGTGATTTCAGAATCAAAATATACATCTGCCAACAATGTCCAGTCTATTTGTGCATAGTAGACATCATTTCTCAGGTCGTATTTCTGTACCCAGTCTGTATGTACCTTACCAAAGGTTGCTAGCGGTTTACCGTTGACCACAAGGGATAAGCCAAAATCAAACTCTTTCTGCTGAGTCTGCTGAATGTCTCCTTTAAGAAGAAACCACGCCTGAAGTCGTTCTATCTCTCGAGTCAGGCTAAATAAACTTACTTTTTCATTTTCTTCTTTCCAGTGTTGTACATGACGTTTACCTGAGAGCGCCATCACTAACCATTCCTTTTCATGATATTCAGACTCATCCTGCCAATATGTTTTACCGAACTCATATATTTTCAAATCTTCATTCTGCCGATTTTGGTTGTATTGTATCGTCTGAAGTATGGGTGGCAGCATAGATTGACGCATGATACCCAAATCCTCGCTTAGGGGGTTGAGCATGTGTACGGCCTGATTGTCTCCTAATTCTTCCTGAACCAAAGAATTATTCATGACTTCATAAAAGCCCGTGGCTGAAAGATAATCGGCATAGCGTTGTTTGAGCTGAAATACATCTCGGTACTGCTGGAAATCCAGGGATAAATTTACTTTTTCGGGAATTTCAATATTATTGTATCCATACACGCGAAGAATCTCTTCCATGACATCCTGTGGCCGCTGTACATCAACTCGATAGGGAGGAACTTGTAAATACAACTTATCGCGATCCTGATCGTCTTCTGTTACCCCTATATCTAATGCGTGAAGAATTTCGATTTGTTTTGCTTTAGACAGACGTTTCCCGAATAAAATACGGGCCTTGCGAAGGGAAAACTCAATCTCGAAGGGAGGAAACGCTTGTTTCTGTATATCTCCCAATTGTGAAGGCTCGCCTCCAGCCAGTTCTAACACCAGTGTCGCTGCTCTCAGCACAGCATTCACTGTCATATTGGGATCGGTTCCCCGCTCAAATCTATAAGCGGCGTCTGTTTTTAGCCCCAATCGTGAAGAAGTCTTTCTGACAGTAGTGGGATCAAAATAGGCCGCCTCAAGTAAAATATTTTGGGTCTTTTCAGTTATTCCAGAATCCAGCCCCCCCATTATTCCACCAATTCCCAGCATGTGTTCTGCGTCGCATATCATGAGATCTTCGCCAGCGATAATCTCCCTCTCGATATCATCCAGTGTGGCAAACTTCGTGTTCTTCTCCATGGTTTTTACGATGATCTGCCCTCCTTTGAGTTTATCTGCGTCATATGCATGAAGTGGTTGCCCAAGTTCCATCATCACATAATTTGTGATGTCAACAAGATTATTTATGGGTCTAAGACCAATTGCAGACAGTCTTTGCTTTAGCCATTCTGGACTTTCTTTCACAGATACTCCAGAAATATACATGGAGGAAAAGCGTTTACATTTATCAGGAGCCTGGATCGATACAGATATCGGATGAGGCTTGTTGAGCGTTTCTATATCCACAGAAATGGCAGGAAGATGTGGTTTTTTCCTCATAAATGCTCCTAAGTCTCTTGCGACCCCATAATGTGATACGCCATCTATGCGATTGGGGGTAAGATCAATCTCAATCACATAATCTTTATTCAAAGAAATGGTATCCCTAAAAGGCGTACCTACTTTCCATGTATCCTCAAGCACAATAATACCATCATGATCATGTCCAATTCCCAATTCATCTTCTGCACAGATCATACCCATTGATACTTCTCCTCTTATCTTACTTTTTTTAATCTTGAACGGTTCTCCTTCCATTGGGTGAAGGGTAGTACCTACAGTTGCAACAGGTACTTTTTGACCGGAAGCTACATTTGGCGCTCCACATACTATATGCAGAGGTTCGGTTTCTCCTACATCCACTGTACATACTCTCAGACGATCTGCATTAGGATGTTGGGTAGCTTCCAGCACATGACCGACTACCACACCTTCCAGATCACCAGTTATGCCTCCCACCGTTTCAAGTCCTCCAACCTCAAGCCCTAAATCTGTTAATATTTCACAGAGTTTCTCAGGTGTATATTCGAAGTCAATAAAATCTTTAAGCCAGTTATAGGATACTTTCATTATATATGGATCAGTTTATTGATCTGTCTTTAATTCAGATGACAAAGATAGAAAAACGATGCTTTTATCATTGAACCTAAAATTTTTTTAATTTAACGACCACATCAAAGAATAATCCAATTTTATGCAAATAATACCCGCACTAAATATTCATAATGGTAAGCCATGTGTGTACATCGCAGGCAAGATAGAACAAATAGAATATATAGACCGAGATCCCTATGAATTGATCCAAGAGGTTGGAAATCATCATATCCGTAGGATGCATCTTACAGATGTCGACGCTTACATCCCAGATGGAGACCCTAACACAGGATTGATTGGTTCGCTATCCAATACGTGTGTAATTGATCTGGAAGTGGGGGGAGGAATTCGTACGATGGATTATTTGAAATCCTTGCAGTATGCAGGGGTGGATTACTTCGTATTGGGGTCGGTAGTTTACGATAATTTTGATTTCCTGCTGGAAATTGCTAATGCAGATCACGTAAAAAATGAACGTATACTCATTTCACTTGACGTGATGGATGGACAGTTATTTTTCCATGGATGGAGTGAGCCAGTAACAGGAGTAACCCCAAAAGAACTGATGTGGAAATGTATCAATGCTGGTTTTAACAGATTCATCATTACAGATGTAGAACGTGCAGAAAAAGGTCCTAACTTTGATTTTTATAAAGATTTAACTCAACAGTTTAGTGGAGCTATCATTGGTGCTGCAGGAAAAATCAATTCATTTGAAGACGTAGAAAAACTAGAAGAAATTGGAATTGCCGAAGTATTGGTTGGTAATCGAATTTATAAAGAAGAAGGTCTCCTGGAAGTGCTTTCGGAATTCAATAAGGTAAGAGAAAAAAAGTCTAACTAACAAGTCATCATTTCTGGTTTAAAACCCATATTTTTATGATAATACCTAAGCCTGTATATCTTTTATTTTCTCTCATAGTATTCATTAGTTGTAATGCTCCAGAGAATAACGATCAGACACAAGAACACCCAGGGGAACGTAACCTGGAACCCGCAAGGGATTTTCCTATGCTTTACCAGCAACTATTGGGTGCGCATGGAGGGCTTTCCACCTGGAAGCAATATAAGCGTCTTGAATTTGATATGAATGCTGCACTGGGTAATAATACAACGGTTCAACACTCCATCATTGATCTAGATAATCGCTATGAGCGTATTATGTACGATGACTATGAGATGGGATATGATGGGGATACGTACTGGTATTACGCAGATTCCATTCCCGAAGATCATCCTAACCCTGAATTCTACATTAACTTACAGTTTTATTTTTTCATGCTCCCCTTTGTGATAGCAGACCCTGGGACAAACTATGAAATCCTTGAGCCAAGAAATCTGGAGGGCAAAATGTACGAAGTGCTAAAAGTAACGTATGAAGATGGAGTAGGTGTTGCGCCTAAAGATCAGTATCTGTTATACATAGATCCCGAGACTTATGAACTAGAACTTCTATTATATTCCGTTACCTACTTCAATGCGGAGAATGCAGAAAGTTATAATGCCTTGCGTTATGAAGAATGGCAATCCGCTCAGGGCTTATTGATCCCCAAAAAGATGGTCAACTATCGATGGGATCAGGAAAATCAACGTCTGGGTCAAGAACGAGGGTATAAAGAATTTACAAATGTAAAATTTTCGCAAGTTCCCCCTCAAAAAGAATTATTTGATATGCCAGAAGGAGCAGAAGAAGTTTAGTGGACGACAGACCACAGACGGTGGAAGACAGGAGAAAGTAACTACTATAAAGTAAGTGTTGAGACAGAATTATAAAATAAATACTAGCTGTAGTTACTTTTCAATAAGTGCGTAATTAATTGCGCACTTATTGAGAATTGTATAAGCTTTAATATAATTTAGTCCATCCGCTTAGTTAACATACAGCCATTCAGCCATACAACAATTCGGCGATAAAGCCACGCAACGCTTTAATAATGTCATACATTAATATGGAAAACAAGTATAAACGCTATACCGTAACTTCAGCTCTTCCTTATGCTAATGGCCCTCTTCATATCGGTCATATTGCAGGTGCATATTTGCCAGCTGATATTTACGTTCGGTATTTACGTCTCAGAGGCCGGAATGTAGTATATGTATGTGGTAGTGATGAACATGGTGCGGCTATTACGCTACGTGCGAAAAAAGAAGGTACTACCCCAAGGGCTATTGTGGATAAATATCATGCTATGATTAAAGAGACGTTTCAGCGTTTTGGGATCTCCTTTGATATCTATCATCGAACCTCAGCCTCAATACATCACAAAACATCTCAGGAAATCTTTACCATTTTACATGATAAAGGAGAATTTACTGAGCAGGAATCCGAGCAGTTTTACGATGAAGAATACAATCAGTTTCTGGCAGATAGATATGTTATGGGTACCTGTCCTGTATGTGGATATGAACAGGCTTATGGAGATCAATGTGAAAAATGTGGATCCTCTTTAAGCCCTACGGATTTAATAAATCCCGTTTCTACGCTTAGCGGAAAAACACCCATACTGAAAAACACCAAGCACTGGTACTTACCATTGGATAAATACCAATCGTGGTTAGAGGAATGGTTACAAGAAGGGAAAAAAGGCCAATGGAAGAACAATGTATATGGGCAATGTGTGTCCTGGCTTAAACAAGGGCTTCAGCCTCGTTCAATGACGAGAGACCTGGACTGGGGAGTGGATGTACCGTTGGATGATGCCGAGGGGAAGAAGTTATATGTATGGTTAGATGCACCAATAGGATATATTTCGGCGACCAAACAATGGGCACTAGATCATGGAAAAGATTGGGAAAAATACTGGAAGTTACAAGATAAAGAAGAAGATAATACAAGACTTATTCACTTCATCGGAAAAGATAATATTGTCTTCCATTGTATCATCTTTCCAGCTATTCTTCATGCCACAGGACAGTATGTATTACCTGATAATGTCCCTGCGAATGAGTTTCTCAACCTGGAAGGGGATAAATTATCTACCTCTCGCAATTGGGCAGTATGGTTACATGAATATTTGGATGATTTTCCAGAGAAACAGGATGAGCTGAGATACGTGTTAACTTCCATTGCGCCGGAAACCAAAGATAGTGAGTTCACATGGAAAGACTATCAGGCCAGAATTAATAATGAACTTGTGGCTATTCTTGGCAACTTCGTAAACCGGGTAATCGTGCTCACCAACAAGTATTTTGAGGGGGTCGTCCCTTCTCATGGCAAGAAAGGAACACCTGCTGGAAAGAAGGTTATGGAAGAGATTGATCAACATGTTCATCGCATTGTAGACAGTATAGAGAATTTCCGCTTTCGCGAGGCTCAAAGCGAATACATGAATATAGCGCGTCTGGGGAATAAGTATTTGACGGATGAAGAACCATGGAAAAAATGGAAATCCGATCCACAGGAAGTAGAACCTATACTCAATACGTGCTTACAAATCATTTATAAATTAGGAGCCTTAGCCAAACCCTTCTTGCCACGTACGGCAGAGAAGATCGCAACCCTATTGAAAGTACCTGAAGATACCCTATCCTGGGATTCTTTGGAAGAGAACGTTCATCTAAAAGAAGGTCATATCATCTATCAGGGCAAACCTGATCTGTTGTTTGAAAAAATAGAGGATGAACTGATAGAACAGCAGTTAGCAAAGTTGAGGGGGAATGAAGAAGCTTTGAATGTCCCTCCGCAAAAAGAGGAAATCACCTTTGATGATTTTCAACAGATGGATATCAGGATAGGTACCATTTTAGAAGCAGAAAAAGTCAAAAAGGCAGATAAGCTCCTTAAATTCAAAGTAGATACGGGTGTCGATACACGAACGATCATATCGGGCGTAGCCAAATTTTTCAAACCAGAAGAGCTCATTGGCAAGCAAGTTACGGTATTGATCAACTTAAAACCACGGAAAATACGTGGGGTTGAATCTCAGGGAATGATCCTGTTTGCAGAAGATAGCGAAGGTAACCTTCACCTGTTGAACTCGGAGGATTCAGTCAATCCTGGCTCAACAGTAAATTGAATCCATAATTTCTGCGTGAAATTATTCAGTATCGGGATCAGGAAGTAGACTTCCTAACCCTACGAACACTTTATCCCAAATATTGTCTCCTTCGAAATAGGCTTCGGGATTCAAGGTGGAGTTCACTACGTATGTGCTATCATTAGCAGGAAAAGCCTTAATTTCAATGGGCCCTTCAATTGTGTTGAGGGTCAATTTCATTTGTGCTGTGTTGCCAGGTGCATCTACAAAGGTTTGCCCTTTCAGGTTGGTAATACGATTGAGATAGCGATTAACTTTTGTTACATCTAGTTCTACGGAATCAGGGAGTATCCAGCGATTGTTGGTACCCCTCATCATACGGAAAGAGCTATCAGCAGGATAGTCAAAGCTCATAGCAGTCCATTGACTATTGGGGCCCTTCAGGAGTGATTTGTCCCTCCATTCATTGACCTCTTTGTTAAAATTGCTATTGATAAACCCATCGACCAGATATACCTCATCTGCTTCTGTAGGGCGTACATAGGTCATCATTCCACTAGGTTGATATTGAGATTTACCAAGTGTTACATCTGCAACTTTTTTAGTGCCTTCATACACTTCTACTCTTACTCCTGCACTATCAGATACATCATATGTCCCCCATGCATCCTGTCGTTTAGAGACTAATTGATTGGCTGTCAAATTTTCCAGCGTATTAAACGCAGTTTCGATGAGACCCTCTGAAGCGTTAAAGTGTGCCCCGCCTACTTCTCCTACTTGCCATAATTCATTTGATTTTACGATTTCTACAGGACTATCCTTATCAGGTCTATATACAAGTATTTTGTCTACTTTGGCCGTATCGATAGTCGCCAGATTCTTTTCAAATGAGCTATCAGATGGACGATCTACGATCCAGGCAACGAAGTAAAATAGTACTAAGGCTGCTAAGGCAATACTCAATTGAAACGTTGAAAATCTTCTAAACATAACGCTGAATAAATGAAATTACTTGTTATCCTTTATGAATCATTTATAATCTTCTTGCATCCAGGCAATACGTTGTCTTTTTCGCTGATTACTACGATATATCCCTACTCCTATAACGATTAACAGAGGCAATAGGAATATTCCATATTTTACAATATTTCGTGTACTATCTGATAATTGTTTTTCAATCAATCTATTCTCCACAGACCTGGTCCTTAGTTCAATCAATCCCGTATCATCTGTTAGCCAGTCGATTGCATTGATTAATAAGTTCATATTGTTAGGAGGTAGCATCCCTTGCTGTCCCTGTCCTACGGCAAAGTCTCCATCGCCTAGCACAACCATGCGAGTCTCTGTCTCTCCTACAATTTTCCCAGATAACCATACTCCCAGGGGCTCTGGCCCACCTGTAAAATCGCTTTCCGACCATTCACGGTTTGCGTCTATAAATACTGGGGCAGGTTGGGTTCCCGTTTGACTGGAAGAATAAGCTAGAGTCCCATATGCTAGCGTAGAGTCAGCCCCTGGAACCTCTATAGGTGAAACAAACATCATATTCACAGCTTCCAACCCCTGTGTTATAGGATGTTCTTCATAGTTTGTAACTAATGGCATATACGGAAACTGAATCGCTTGCTGAATAACTCCAAAAGGCGTTTGCTGTTGAGCAGTAACCTGACCACACTGAGCATCAATGACTAATTCAGGTTCTACTACGATTCCCTTATCTCCGAGCCAGGCTTCCAGACCTGTGGTTAGCTCTTGAACCATAGGCTGGCTCAGGTCACCACCTATACGGTCAATCCCTATAAAAAGTCCCCCACCACTTTCCAAAAATTGATTGAGAATATCTGTTTCTTCTATGTTAAAGGAGTCCTTGGGTGCAATAATTGCCAGCGTTTTGAATTCAGTCCATCTGCCCGAATTACTCAAAGACACTGTATCCACTTCATATAACGCACTTAATTCGTTAAAAGCCATTGCCATCTGTTGTCTGGAAGGCTCTCCATGCCCTTGTACAAACCCCACTTTAGGTTTCTCTTTTGCAGAGAGTTTTTTGATACCCTTGGAGAGATTATATTCCATCTGAGAGCCTTCACCCACAAAGGGAATCGCTTCTTGTTGATCACCCAGTTTGATAACGGCTCCCATGTAGGCACGCATCTGTTCAGACTTATCTCTTTCACGAACAGCCAATACCATTGGAGCGATACCTTGTTGTTGCGTTTGTTGTTCTTGTGCTTCGTCTACATTGGGGTTGATAAATTCAAAAACTACATTTCGATCTGAGGCACTTCGGTATTCATATAATAGATCTCTAAAGTCACGTTGAATAGCAGCAACACTAGGAGGGAGATCTTCTGAAAAGTGAGCAGTAACCGTTACCGGATCTTCTAATTCCTCAAGTAGTATTCGCGTTGTTTTACTGAGGGTATATCGTTTATCTGCCGTAAAATCCAACCGAAAGTAATAGCGGTAGAACAGCAAATTAATCATAATCAATATACCCAGAAATAAGAGTAATTTTGTATTAACGGTAGACTGTGTGAGTTTCATCTATCTATCGATTATGAGTTAAGCAATAACATTCCTTTTTACAAGTTGCATTTCAGCCAGAATCAATCCTAAAAATGTAATAGAGAGGAAAAATACAATATCTCTAAAATCTATCACTCCACGAGATATAGATTGAAAATGTGTATTAAAGCTCAAATAGCTAAATAGCTCTCCTACAAAACCTGGGAATGTAGCTGAGAGTACATCAAATAAAATCTGGAAAAATACTCCAATAGTAAGCGCCAATAAGAAACCTACAATTTGATTTTGAGATATACTACTCGCAAATATCCCTATCCCTATATACCCTGAGCTCAGTAGTATTAATCCGAGATAGCCACACCATACGGCACCGTGATCTACAGGCCCGAGCCATGACACAACAAAGTAATAGGGCAGCGTAAATGCCAATGCAATCAATATTAATAACAAACAAGCTAAGTACTTTCCAACTACAAATTCCCAGTCGCTCACAGATCGGGTCAGCATAGTTTCCAGCGTCCCCGCTCGTTTTTCTTCAGCAATCATTCGCATGGTAATAGCTGGTATAAAAAAGAACAACGACCAATATGCAATGGGATTAAAGAAAGGTTGTAAGGTAGCCTGATTAATAAAAAATATGTCAAATGAGCCACTTAGCCATACGAAAAACCCGCTGAATCCCAGGAATAGGATCAGAAGAATATAAGCGACTAACGAATCAAAAAATGATTGAAGTTCTCTTTTTGCAATTATCCAGATATTTTTCATAACTAGTTGAGGGTTAAATCTCTGAATATATCTTCCAGACGTGTTTCAACAGGGGTCAACTCTGTAAGAATCCATCCTTTGTCTACACATAAATGAAAAATGGCCTCCCTGGCAGACATACTTTCCTTACTGATCAATTCAAAGCGATGTTTTTGTAGGGGATCTACTGAATTGACAGAAGGTAACGCCAACAGTTCATCAAATAGTGGAGCATCATCAGGTGCCTTAATTTCAATACGAAGAATTTCTTTTCCTTGAGCTTGATTTCTAAGACTTTCCGAAGTCCCATCAGCGACGATCTTACCTTGATTAATGATCAGAATTCTGTCACATGTTGCTTCTACTTCAGGGAGAATATGTGTGCTGAGAATTACTGTCTTTTCTTTACCAATTTCTTTAATCAGGTGACGAATTTCTACTATCTGATTCGGATCAAGGCCTGTGGTAGGTTCATCCAAAATCAATATTTCCGGATCGTGAATGAGTGCCTGGGCTAACCCCACTCTTTGCCTGTATCCTTTAGATAATTCGTCTATCTTTTTATGCTTTTCCTTGTTCAATCCACATAATCCTACAATCTTTCGCAACCTTACAGGTATGTGTTGCTTTTCGACTCCTTGCATTTCAGCAACAAAATACAGGTAATCCAATACCGGCATATCAAGGTATAGTGGATTATTTTCCGGGAGATATCCTATGTACCGCTTAATGTCCTGTGCATGATCGAAAATATTCAGATTGCCAATTTCTACATTACCATCAGAAGGGGCCATGTAGCAGGTGAGTATTTTCATAGTAGTTGTCTTTCCTGCACCATTAGGCCCAAGAAAGCCCAAAATCTCTCCTGTCTTTACCTGAAAAGAAATATCGTCTATTGCTTTTTGCGGTCCATAGGTTTTTGTTAGGTTATTTACCTTAATATCCATGGTTATGCAATTCTATAGATATCTTTCAATTGTGGGTACAAATGTATAGTATCTTAAAATAACTGTCAATATATATCGCAAATTTCCACCTTATGGAAAGGTATCAAGACCCAAAATGAAATACCTTACAGCATAGGTAGATCAATCATCTGGGCTTCCTTTGCATCGATACTGCCAAATCCCATCAATCCTCCGCTTGCCTCTGCTACTTTTTTGGCAAGACTTTTCCAGCTATTCTTTATTAATTCAGACTGCTCAGGTGGAAGTTTAGCTAAAATAGGTTTAACTGTCTCGAGTTCTTTGGCGATGATTTCTGTAGCATGTGATGAATCCCAGATCTCCAATACTATTGCCAAATTGTCTTCAAAATGTTCCTCTACTCGTTTATAATACTCATTGAGTATGGGATCTGTAGCAAATGTGCGGTAATGGACCAACTTAGAAGCCCAATTTTTCTCACTCTTGTCGATATGATCATCCGCTCCGGCGATGAGTACTGTGACAAGCGCAGGACATTTTACTAATAATTGAACTTCATCATCTGAAAGTTTTTCTAGGGATATACTCATAATTCTGGGCTTTATTTTCTCTTCAAATTAACGCAAAATATTTCAGGATGAAATCCTAGCAAGGCTAAATTTCTACTAATTCTTCTCGTTTTCCTAAAATGTTAGATCAAATCGATTTATATGCTTTTCATTCCGTATATGTGTCAACCATGAATTGAATACCCGTAATTCAATGGGAGATAAGGTAGGGTCTATTTTTGTTTAGGCGTTTTTACTTAAAGTTTAACAAAATTGGTTAATAGCTGACAAGTAAGTCATAAATTTGTAGCTATATTTAGCGGTTGTAATTTTTACGTTCTAGACAGGTACAGATACCTCAACTGTTTGATAATACATGTAAATCCCGATAAGATGAGACAATTTTTACTATTCATATGCTCAATTGGGTTATCCTTAGGAGTTGCACAGACTAATTATCCTTCTGGATTTGGGCCAGATTTGCATAATGATAACGCATATGAAAAAGGGGAATTGATAATTACTTATGAAAGAATAAGTCGAGCTGGCGAAAGGTTACGAGATAAGCAGAAATTTCCTCAAGGTAGGGATATACTCATTGAACATCAGGATGTAACAAAAATTATTAAATCGATACTCCCCGATCAGGTTTTTGCTCAAAGGCCCGTTTTCTCTTCAATTGTAAATGCAATGATTGATGAGAACATGAGCGAGCCTGAAGTATATGAAAAGTCCCGCTCTGAAGCTCACAAACTGTCAAACACAAGGAATCGTGAAGAGATCCCGTATTATAATTTTTCAAGATCCTTACGCATATATGTCGATCCCCAAGCCCCTATTCCAACACTTATCCAAAAAATAAATGATCATGCGGAAAGATTTCGAATTGCAGGATATAACATTCAGGATGTTGTTGCCAATTCAATCGTACAAACTGCTTCAGTCAACAACGATATATTTCTTTCACGACAATTTGCTCATCAGATCACGGGGGCTCCTGTTGCCTGGAATGTAGAAAGAGGAAACCCAGATATAGTTATTGGAGTCATTGACACAGGAATAGACTTTGAGCATGAAGACCTACAGGGTAAAATCGTATCTGGGTTTGATTTTGTACATAGATTGCAGTTGGAAGAATGGCAGAAACTACCTGGAGAAGATTATCAAAACAAAGACAACGATCCCTCTGATTTCGAAGGACACGGGACACATGTTTCAGGCATTGCAGCAGCTCGTGGTAATAATGGGATAGGTATCAGTGGAGTATGTCCAGATTGTAGCATTATGCCACTGAGAGCAATTGCTACGTTCAGACACGAGGAAATGGTCAATGGCGTATTAGACACGGTCATCAGTTCTAGCGGGAATGTAGCAGAATCTGCAGAAGCCGTAGTGTGGGCTGTAGATAACGGGGCAGATGTGATTAATATGAGTTTTGCTGGCAATCGTCCCTGGGCACAAACCTTTCGAAATGCATTGCTGTATGCAAGGAATCAAGACGTAGTACTCGTGAGCAGTGCCGCTAATGATACTACTGCTGAAAGAAGATATCCCGCTGCACACGAAGAGGTTATTGCTGTGGCAAGTACTGCCCCAGATGATACGAAATCATTCTTTTCCAATTATGGAACCTGGGTAGATGTCTCTGCACCTGGGGAAGCTATTTTGAGTACTATCCCTAAAAATGCTGGGTATCCAGCAGAGAATCTTGTAAGATTTACAATTGATGAGGAAGAACTCCAGGCTATTGCTATGACTTTTTCAGGAAATACCCTCGACCTGGGGGTTTCTGGATCTTTATCTTTCGTTGGGCTTGCTTCAGCTGCAGATGTTTCAAATACCAATTATGATTGGGATCTGGAGGGAAAAATAGCCCTTATTGAGCGAGGAGAAATCAGTTTTAGAGAGAAAGTAGAACGCGTGCAGTCCTTTGGGGCAATCGGAGCCATCGTCTTCAACAATGAACCAGGGATTTTTAGAGGTACATTAAACGCTGCTTTGCCAGTCCCTATGCCCGTTTTTAGTACTACACAAGAGATTGGAAACAATTTAAGAAATAGAATTACCAACAATGATATACTAAGTGCAAAGATGATTCAATCGTCCTTCGAAGGATACACCCGACTAAACGGTACTTCTTTTGCTTCTCCTTACGTTGCGGGAATAGCAGGTTTGATTTTATCCAACGATCCTTCCTTATCACCTGATGAAGTGTCCCAAAAGATAACCGAAGCAGTAGATAATATAGACGCAGTCAACCCTCAGTACGTAGGACAATTGGGAAGCGGAAGAGTAAACCTGACTAAATTATTCCCACAAATACCTACACCTATAGATAGCGAAATTACAAAAGCTTCACCCATAGTATTTCCCAATCCTACAAATGGGACTATTTCTATCAGAGGACTTCGTACCGATCAGTTACAAACTCTTCGTTTGTTTGATCTTACGGGCCGCAGCATACAGCCATTAGATGTGAAAAGAACAGGAGATCCAGAAATCCTCCAATTAAATATTTCCTCTCTGCCCCAGGGATGGTATCTCATCACTGGAATGGATCAGCACAATCACATCTGGACAGAAAAGGTGTATAAAGAACTATAGTTCTGGACCACGGACGACGGATGGCAGAATAGATAACTGTAGGAATTGGTGGAAGCCAATTCTGCCCTAGTGCACATAAAAACGACGGATTACTGTTGTTCAAAATCACCAGATTGTGGTTAGGTTTTACAATATTACCACAAAACAATATAACCATATCGCAATACAGCCATTTCACCCAATCACAATGCGACAATATATCAATACAACCATTCATCCATATAACAATTTTCCTCCCCCATGCGCTACATCTTCCGCGATCCTAAACTAGGTGCTTTTTTTGGTCTAAGCACAGACTATGTAGCAGATTCAGCAGACTTTGCAGAGGAGCAAGGACTGATTTCAATTTTTTGGAATAAATCGGCAGAAGCCTTTCGTCTACAAATTGATGCCGTACCTTATACATTGGCTCCTTACCAAATCACCACGGTTACCTTTTTACAAAAACTATCCTTCAACAGTCCACAATCTTTGCTTGCCCTGTGTTTTAATCGGGAATTTTACTGCATTAGGGACCATGATCACGAAGTCTCCTGTAATGGAATACTTTTTTTTGGGACGAACAAGGCTCCTATCATCACCCTGGACGAGGAAGAACAACATAAATTTGAATTACTCTATCAGATATTATTGGAGGAATTTGAGACGAGGGATCAGATACAAGGAGAAATGTTGAGGATGCTCTTGAAGCGATGGATCATTAAGGCCACTCGGCTAGCTAAGGAACAACTGATGCCTGAAGGAATAGGAGATATGCAGATCGATCTCATCCGTAGATTTAATGTACTGGTAGATATGCACTTTAGAGAAAAGAAAATGGTGGCTGATTATGCCGATATGTTGTATAAATCTCCCAAAACACTCTCCAATATGTTTTCCAAATATCGCAAAGAGACTCCCCTTCAAGTTATTCACGGACGAATCATCACAGAAGCAAAGCGACAACTACTCTACACGGATAAAACTGTCAAGGAGATCGCCTATGAATTAGGCTATGAAGACGACGCAGTATTTCACAAATTATTTAAAAAGTATACTACGCAAACCCCCCAGCAATTTAAGATGAAGACAAAAAACTCAGAAAGGGAAGAATAGACAGTCATTAAGGAAGCATGGACTATTACAGGAAGAAGGGATCGCCGTAATATTGTACTGTAAACGAACTTCAAACTATCAATTAAACAGATACAATTATGGCAACTTTTAATGTTCCTAAAAGAGAAGAAGTAAGCGAAGCGAATCAGGCAATCTTCGATCAACTGGAAAAAGGCGTAGGATTTGTTCCGAACCTGTATGCTACCTATGCGTACAACGATACAGCTTTGGGAGATTATCTCACCCTCCAAAATCGCAAGAGCACCCTAAAGGCGAAAGAACGTGAAATCATCAATCTCGTAGTCAGCCAGGTAAATGATTGTAATTACTGTAAAGCTGCACATACTACCTTGGGAAAAATGAACGGTTTCTCCGACGAGCAGATATTGGAGATCAGATCTGGACAAGCTTCATTTGATCCCAAATACGATGCACTGGCAAAATTTGTGAAAAATATTGTGGTCAATCGCAGTAAGCCCGATACAGAAGTGGTAGAGGCATTATTCGCTGCCGGATATACCAAAGCCAACCTGATCGATATTATTATGGTCATTGGTGATAAGATCATTAGCAACTTCATCCATGGTACGACACAGATACCGATAGATTTTCCTGCAGCACCTGAATTGCAGAGGGCGTAAGTATGTAATTAATAAGTGCGGAATTAATTCCGCACTTATTAATTAATTTTATTTTCCTTCTCCTTTGAATGTCCTCCCTTACACCCTCGCAAACTTCATACTCCTTTTAGGAACTTCTTCAAGTAACAGTTCATAGTAGGGGCGCTCTTCCAATTTAGAAAGGAGATACACTTCGTAGAGGATGATCTGATTGTCGCCAATTTCGGACTTGGGATATTCGGAGACAAAGTTTTTATAGGCAGACTTGAGAAATACACGCTTCCCTTCTATTTCCGCCTGATTCATTCTAATGACGATCTCAAGGAACTTATAGGCCTTGGCGTAGAATTCATCTTTGATGAAGCGCTTAAAATTTTTCCTCAACTTTTTGTACAGTTGGGTGGTTTTTTGGTAGTTCCCCGCCTCGTAGGAGATTACTATTTCAAAGATATGGACATAAAACTGCAGCTCCTCATCGAAATAGCTGAAGTTTTTATGACTGATGACTTTTTTGAGGAGTTCCAGGGCTTGCGGAAAAAGCATCTGGCTGAAATACTGATCAGCCATACTGAGCTGCAAATACAACTGGTTGGTCTCGTTTTTCAGAATAGCATTATGGCTAAGTGCTTCTTTGGAAATATCACTCGCTTCATCCAGCCTCCCTGTCAATTTGAAACAGTAAATTTTGGCAGAGTAGAAAAAGAAGGCAAATTGATTGAAGTTTTGCTTGTCATACATTAGCAAGTCCTTCTGGAAACAATCCAGCACCTGCTCTGCCTGCTCCAAATGTAGCATTTTAAGCAGGGAGTTGATACGCCATACACGCATTAACAGACGTATATTATGCGTATCCTGATTGAATAATTTGTTTGCTTCAAAATCCTCAAATACATTTTTGACATACTCTTCCAATTCGCGATAAGCTCCTTTCTGTATCAGAATAGACACTACCGTCTTCATGATCATAATTTTCCCTGACCCCGATTGGAAGATATCTTTATGTTCTTCCAAACGTTGCTTGACATCCTCTAAGGTTTCAATAATGGATTCACTTCGCTTACTACGAGCATAATTTCGTTTGAGAAGTTGCTGAGTAATGAGCCCAAGTACTTCTCCATTAGCTCTTAGGATGTCTAATTTCTTTTGATTTTCCCGACGGTTGGCCAGTATTTTTTCTATGTCAAGTTCGAGGTTGTTGGACAGTGTAAGCATTTCATCGTAGATCACTTCCAACAAATTAAACTGATCATGGGAAAGCGCTACTTTTTCTGCCTTTTTCAGATTGTATAAAGCTTCTTTATATAGACCTCTTTCTCGATAAAGAATGGCAAGTTGAATATTACTATATGACTCAAGAGAATTGCGGTAATTAAAATGATAGAAGAGTAGACTTTTTTCTATATTGCTAAGGAGCTTATTGCGAAGACGATAGTAACTATTTTTAGATTTAGCATCTGTATCACCGTAAAATTGCTGTATAACTTCATTTTCTATTTCTTTAAATCCCCCAGCTCTAACGGCATCAAACAAGACCAGCAGTTTTTTTTCTTCGTCGGCCTTGAAACGGTTTGACAAGATTTTAAATCTTCTTACTTCGTCGCTTGTAAGATTTTCTATGATCCTTTCGAGTATATCCACGTGTAGTTAATTTGGACTAAATATAAGAAATATGGTTCGTAAATCTTATATTTTCTTTATAAGAGAAATTACATAACTCCTAATCAATAAATCATGCCTTTTGTGCAGCTTGTTCTATAAGTTTTTGAGCCCTTGCATCCCCCAAATAGTTATCTATGATAGCATGCAATAAATAAAGCAAGGGTGTAAGAATAATTGCCATAGTAAATTTATAAGAATAATTGACAACTCCAACTGCAAGCACTTGTGACAGAGACCAACGTAGTTCATCGGATGGGCCGATATAAAAAGCAATAAAGAGTACCACGAAGCTATCGATAAATTGAGAAACGAGTGTGGAGCCAGTAGCTCTCAACCATATTTTTGAAGCGCCTGTAAACCTGCGAAGATATTGAAATACAGTTACGTCAACAATTTGTCCAACAAGAAATGCTACCAGTGAACCTACAATGATCCATAGCCCTTGCCCAAAGATTCTTTGAAATGCCACATCAATACTCGGTTGAATATCGTCATTAATACCCAGCCAAAAATCAGCAGGAGTAGTCCTGATCGCCAATAAAACCATGATATATGCATAAATTATGAGCCCTACAGCCAAATTTGACAACAATCTTACGCCTCGCTTACCATAATATTCATTAATGATATCCGTCATAATGAACACTACTGGCCATAATAGCACTCCTGCTGTAAGATTAAAAGCAAGCCCTTTTTGACCTAAAAGCGAGATATTTACGGGATCAAACCCAAGAGATCGTTCTAAAGAAAAGATTTTGACTCCAATAAATTCTGCCAGCAGTGCATTGGCAATAAAAAATCCTCCCAATACAATGAACAATACGTTTTCTTTCTTATACATATTCTTTAAGGTTATAGATATGTCCATCCATGGCAAGGTGCGTGTTGGGAAACACTGCCTGAGCCTCATCTAATAAGGGGCTTAAGTCTTTATATCTTGCAGAGTAGTGTCCTAGTAACAAATGATGGACCGCTGCCTTTTTTGCTATTGTTGCAGCTTCTTGTGCTGTACTATGATAGGTCATTTGGGCTCTTTTTTTGAGATTTTCAAGAAATGTCGCTTCGTGATATAAGAGCTTGGTACCTTTAACATATTCAATTAACGGTTCATGATAGCACGTATCAGAACAATATGCATAAGAAAGTGCTTCATCAGGTGCCGTGAGCACATCTTCCGGAAAGATAGTCCTTCCATCTTCAAGCTGAACTTGATTTCCCTGCTTGAGTAGCGAAAAATATACATTGGGAATATTCAATGCCTTCGCCTTGTAAAAATCAAATTTAGGTTTTTTGTTGATTTCCTGAAATAGATATCCTCTGCAATACACTCGATGCTCTAACGGAAGCAGTTCAACTTGATAGGCATCTTTCTGATAGATAACTTCTCCTGGTTCGAATTCCTCCAGGGGTACAAACTCTAATTCATACCCTATATGACTGTGTGTTTGTTTGAAAACCACTTCCAGCATTTCTAACAGCCCCATGGGAGCATATAGTCTTAGTGGAAAATTTCTTTCGTACAGTGCAAGAGAAGTGAGTAGGCCAGGCAGTCCCAGCACGTGATCTCCATGTAAATGTGTAATAAAAATACAATCCAGGCGAGATAATTTAATCTTATATTTTAGTAGTTGCATTTGAGTGCCTTCTCCGCAGTCTACTAAATGGTGCCTGTCGTTGATAGTTACAACCTGCGCAGACAATTTTCTGGCATGTGTAGGAATGGCAGAACTCGTGCCTAGTACTTGTACTTGAAACACAAAATTGGGTGATTTAATTCGCAGTTGCTTCAGAGAAATCATCCTCTTCTTCAGATGATAAAATCTCTTTCTCGATATCGGACATATAAATAGCTTCCCGAGCTTCGTCTTCTGTAGGTAATATGGTTAACACAGATTCCAACTGTGAGATCTTAACTAATTTATCTACATGCTCATTCAAGCTGCACATGGCTAAGATTCCCCCGGAATTACTGCAGAGACGATTGGCGATTAAAATAGCGCTTAGTCCAGAGCTATCTACATATTTCACTTGCTTCATATTCAGTAAAATATTTCTCACACCATTCGTATTTAGCATGATGAATTCGCTCTTCAGTGACGGAGAGATTTGTGAATCCAGTTTTTCTTCCAGCAATTGAATGGCTGTATATCTTTCTTCTACGCTTTTTTCGAACCTCATAGCAAAAATATTTGTCAATATCCCTCAAATATATAAACAATTAAGGAAAACTGTTATTTTTTCTCTACATACGTTGTCAATACAAATAAGAGTATTTCCCTTTACAGAACTTTAATATAAGTAACAAGTACTATTTTTGTTTAATAATTAATTGATAAACAGATATTGATTAGCCTTTCCAAATAAATGGAAATAAGATTGTAGAGATGAGTATTAATATTAATGAAAAGCCACTTAAAAATAAAATTCCATCATAAGTAACTTCTAATCTGGCAGGATCAAGTGCATATCGCGTGTTTTTAATTAATGAAAGAAAGATGGGAATAATAAGTGGAAAGCTTAGTACTGAAAGTAGTATAGACCGATTCTGAGCACCTGAAGCAATGGCTGATACCAACGTAAGATTGGCTGCTAATGAAATAGAACCTAATACACAAAGTCCTAGTAGCCAGGGAAACCTAATGATTTGGATTTGAGCAAGTGTAGCAAATAAAGAAACGGTGATAATAGAAATAATTAGTAGGAGTAGTGCATTGTAAAAAGTCTTTGCAAGAATAATGGATACTGGATGAACCCATGTATACAAATACAGCATTTGGCCCTTTGAATCTGTATGGAAACTTTTGGCGACAACATTGATACCCGAAAACAGAACAATTATCCAGAATAGTATATTCCAAACATCAGATGATATTGCGCCTGTAAAAGAGAGGGCAATGACGACGACCATGGATAATGCATATAATACTAGACCTCCAATGGCAAATCTTTGCCTCCACTCCAGCCTGAGTTCTTTGATCAATAGTAAATAGATTTCCTTTAACAAGCTCAATGTTCCTTAGACTTCTGTCTGGCTGTCTCTAATATTTGATTGGGATTAGTAATAGCTTTACTGCGCGTGATCAATTGATCTTTAGAAATATAAATGACATTTGGGTACTTAGCACGCGAAGAGGTGGGAGCCTGGGTAGAAGTGGTTTCTGAGAGTTTAAGCGTAATATTTTGTCTGAGTTCTTGATCTTTTGCTATACTAAGCAGCACTTTTTGCTTGGCAATCACGTGTTTCTTCTCAATCTTAGAAACATCTACCAGTGATACAGGATTTTTTTTAACTACAGCTTGAGCTGAAACAGCATAGACAGAAATAAGCATTACACTTAATACGATAACCTGCTTAACATTCATATTTGGCTAATTAATTAATATCTAATATTGCAATATAAACAATATGTCCTAAAATATTCAATCAAAATTATGGACCCCTGTCATTCAAATACCTTCTGTAGCACATGGTCTTTAGCGCAATATTCCTATGGGTTGCGTATGTTTTATCATTTTTTTGAAAGATTAGCACTAATACAGTATATTTGAAGATTAAAAATACAAGAGGAATATGTGGAGCAATTCGTTTTAGTTCATGAATCTCAAAGATCCAAAATATTATATAAACCGTGAGCTTAGCTGGCTAAAGTTTAATGATAGGGTATTGGAAGAAGCAGAAAGTGATACCCATCCACTATTAGAACGGCTAAAGTTCATATCCATATTTAGTTCCAATCTGGATGAGTTTTTCATGATCAGGGTTGCTGGGCTTAAAGATCAGATCCATGCGGGAGTCCATGATATTGCCGCAGATGGGCTAGAGCCGGAAGAGCTTGTTGAGAGAATTGCCGTACATGTTCACCATTCCGTGTCCCTCCAAGCAGAAATACTCCAAAATGATATTTTACCTCAACTCAAAAAGAAGGGGATACGTCTGAGGGCTGTTAGTAGCTTGAGAAATATCCAAAAAGAATATTTGGAACAATACTTTCAAGAGAAAGTATATCCCTTGCTTACTCCTCTGGCGATAGACCCAGCGCATCCATTCCCTCAACTTAAAGGACTTGGACTGAATCTATTTGTGGAACTCAGAATGCCATATCAAAAAATAAAAAAAGTGGCAGTGGTTCACATTCCACCCATTCTTCCTAGATTCATCTCTCTTCCCACTGATAATGGAACACATGATTTTGTGGTAATAGAGGACCTGATTCGCAAATATGTCCATGTATTGTTTCCCAACATGAAGGTGGTCAATATTTCCGAATTCAGAATCACTCGAAATGCAGATTTAGACCTTTCGGAGGCTGAAGCTGATGACTTGTTAAAATTAATAGAGCGGGAATTGCGAAAGCGGAGGATTGGCACGGTGATAAGATTGGAGATCAGCCAGGATATGAGCCCTGCTAATCGAGAGTTTCTTAAAAAAATGACAGGGTTAAAAAATGAAGATATGTATGACATCCCTACGTATCTCGACCTTTCAGCTTTCATGTATCTACATAGCCTGAATTTCCCTGAACTTAAAGACAAAAAGTTTACTCCTGCATTAAACCAACATGTGATCAAGCAGCGGAATATTTTTGCGGCAATTCGAGAAGGGGATGTCCTGCTTCATCATCCTTATGATAGTTTCAATCACGTCATCGACTTTATCCATGAAGCGGCACGTGATCCCAAAGTGCTTGCAATCAAACAAACCTTGTATAGGACGAGTGGGAAATCTCCAATTGTCAGCGCATTAAAACAAGCTGTAGAAAATGGAAAACAAGTCACCGCTTTAATTGAGCTTAAAGCACGCTTTGATGAAGAAAACAATATTGGTTGGGCGAAAGAACTCGATAGGGCTGGGGTAAATGTCGTTTATGGTTTACTAGGGTTAAAGACACATTGTAAAATTTGCATGGTTGTCAGACAAGAAGAAGATACTATCAGAAGATATCTTCACTTAAGTACGGGAAACTATAATGCTACGACAGCCAAGATCTATACGGATTTAGGTCTGCTAACCTGTGATCAGGACATGGGAATGGATGCATCTGGGTTGTTTAACTTACTTACTGGTTACTCATTACAAGACACCTGGAATAAATTCTTGATTGCACCATCAAACCTTCGGGGAGAAATGGTTTGGCTCATACAGCATTGTGTTCAAAAACACAGTGAGGAAGACCCATCTCATATTATTATGGTCATCAATTCACTAGTAGATCCTCAAATGATTAGAGAGTTGTATAAAGCTTCCATAAAAGGGGTTAAAATAGAGCTCATTATCCGTGGAATTTGCTGCCTCATTCCTGGTATGAAAGGAATCAGTGAAAATATTACCGTAAAAAGTATTGTGGGTAGATTTTTAGAGCATTGCAGGATTTATTATTTCATGCAGCAAGGGCAGACAAATATATATTTAGGTAGTGCTGATCTTATGCAACGGAACCTCGATAGGCGTGTCGAGTTAGTGTTCCCTGTCGAAGATCCCCGTATCAAACACTATGTGGGAGAAATAATTCAGGCGCTAAAGCATGATAATGTCAAGTCTAGAATCATGCATTCAGACGGCACTTATACGTCCATGCTCGAGCATATGGGTACTGATACTTCCAGAAATAATGTTCACAACGAACTGTTGCTCAAAGCTAGCGAAAAGCAGAAATTTCTTGATACCATAAATACTAAGAAATTAGTAGAGTGGGAAAAATATAAATAAAAGGAGTTGTCCGATGTGGCAGTTCGATATATATATCCACTGCATATCGGAACAACTCATGCATCCCCCATGCATATATTAAACACCTATATACATATACTTACGAAGCATATTTAATTTCTTCTTCGACATCTGAAGTATGTGATACATACATTCGACAAAGTCTCAACGTATCATAATCCAGACCTAAGTCTTCATAAGCTTGCGTAAGCCTGATCTGTGTATTCTCTTTAAAATATGCTATCCCTTTTTCAAGTATTTCAGGATCTAAATTTTCTTTAATCCAAGGGATAAGGTCTATATGCCCTGTGGTATGTAGGCAGTGTAGTGCAGCTCTAACAGTAGATACTTTTACCTCGCGAGCTGTTGCGATTTCATCTAAACTTTTCCCTTCTTCAAACATCGTCTTAATAGCTTGATGGCTAGGTGAATCTGCCTTTTTAAGCAAACGAGTTTGGTCTTCTTCTGCCTTTTGTTCAAGAAGATCATTGATAATACCTATAATCATGTGTCCGTACTTTTCCACTTTGTAATCCCCGATACCAGGGACACTGTGAAGGGAATGGAGGTCTGTAGGTTTTTCTTCCACAATACAGTGTAGTGTGTAATCAGTAAAAATGTGAAAAGGAGGTTTTGAGGCTTCCTCCGCAATTTCCTTACGCATATTTTTCAATGCATAAAAAATCCTTTTATCAATCTTAGAGGCACGAATAGTTCGGGGTAGTACCCAAATATCTGAAGGATGATCCAGGAAATCCTTTCCTTTTTGAGTAATACCAATATTTCCAAATCTTTTATCTAGAATTTCCAGAAATTCTTCTTTGATTAAATATTGTGTGATATCGCGTATCATTTCCTGGTATTGATCTTGGAGGGTACCAAATGTCTCCAGGTGTTGGTGGTTTGTTTCTCTAAAACCATACTCTTGTATTCCTTGTAAAATACGCACCAGATAGTTTACACCATAAGACTGTTCCAGTAAAAGTACGGTTTTTAGAATGTCGATCGCTGAATCCTTTAAATTGATTCTTTTGGCAGTAACTTTTTTCGTTTCCATAATTATTGTGGGTTTAAATAAATGATTTGATTCAAAGGAAGGGAGGTAGAAGAAGAGGACAAGGGAAAAATGTTTAACATGGTAAAAGTACGGATCAATCGATTATTTAAAATCAGAATGAGATATCATATCCATACCTCTAGTGCTCAAGCCCATAGGTCTGGGAAAAATAAAGTGTTAGGTAAATAAAAGAAGGCGAGCCAACCTGCATCTTCATACACGCTGAAGTATGTACTCTCTCAGCTATAGAAAAGAAATCGATATATTGTTTAATTTTGCGGCGAACTTAATGCTAAGATATGATTATAGTTACTGGAGCAGCAGGTTTTATAGGAAGCGCGATTGTAGGTAAGCTAAACCGAGAAAACATCCGAGACGTCATTTTAGTGGATGATTTCACTCGTTCTTCAAAATACAGAAATTATTCCCGAAAGATCTACCGAGAATCTGTTCCCAGGCATCTATTTTTCCAATGGATGAAAGGAAAAGAGCGAGATATTCAAATGATCATACATATGGGGGCACGTACTGATACTTCTGAGATGAATGAACAAATATTTCAAACATTAAATGTGAGGTATTCTCAGGAGATATGGAAGCTATGCGTGAGACATCAGATTGCCCTCATATATGCGTCAAGTGCTGCGACATATGGGCGTGGAGAGCATGGATTCGAGGATCAGCACGAAATTGTTAAGCACTTAACTCCCTTAAATCCTTATGGAGAAAGTAAGCAACAGTTTGACAAGTGGGCTATAGAGCAAGTAGAACAGCCCTATTTCTGGGCAGGATTAAAGTTTTTTAATGTATATGGCCCAAATGAATATCATAAAGGAAGGATGGCGAGTGTAATTTTCCATGCCTATCACCAGATACTGAAGACTGGGAAATTAAAACTGTTCAGGTCTCATAGAGAAGATATCAAACACGGTGAGCAGAAACGAGATTTTGTATATATAAAGGATATTGCAGACATGATCTTTTATCTGATGTCTCATAGACGACATTCAGGATTGTATAATGCTGGAACAGGGCAAGCGAGAACATTCTTGGACCTAGGAGGTTCTGTGTTTCAGAGCTTTGGAATGAGTCCCAATATAGAATTTATTGATACCCCCAAAGACATCAGGGATACATATCAGTACTTTACCGAAGCAAAAATGGAAAAATTACAAAATATTGGGTATCAAAATTCGTTCACTACACTAGAAGACGGAATCCATGAATATGTAACCCAATTCTTACCCGAACAGATAATTTATTAATCTGTTTATTGTGAACATAATTAACATTTATTTAACAGTCAAAAAACTTTTGTAAATGTTAATTCGTTTGTATCTTACAGACATTGCGAGTTAACTAAAGAGGGCATAATATCCAATTGAAAGGATGGCTACATTAAAGCTTATAGTAAATTTCAGCCTCATATTCTCATTGCTGATAGCTCCTTGCATAATGTTGATTGCCTACTGGTACAGAGGGCAATTTCAGCATACGCTAATTGCATGGAAGAGACCTGAAATGGTAGTGGTTACGATAATATTCTCAGTATTGGGGCTAATACTGTTTGTTGTGGGTATATCATGCTTTTTTAGTTATGGAGGCTATCTTCAATCACGAGAGATTAATAAAATAGATAAAGATATATTTCTATACCTGGGAGTTATTTGTGGTCTTATGGGTATGGCACTAGCTATTATTTATGCAGCCCTCCGCTTGCTATTGGTACAGATCATCATGGAAAGGGGGATAGTAGTCAATAATGCACTTACAAGAATACCCAATGTTCAAAATATTATTGAATGGCATGAAATCTCTGATTACTATTTAGTTTCAGATTATCCTAATGTAGTTTTTAACCTAATCACACAACGTAAACGAATGGATCTATCCAGGATGATCCTTCGCGTGCCAGTCTATCTCAGAGAGGATTTTGAACAATTATTGGAAACCAGAATATACAGCGCAAGCGCTACTCGGGCGCGGCTACAAATGACCCAACAGAAATACTCTGAAAATTAGTTCCAGATAGGAATACATATATCCTTCTTTAATATAGTATATGGCAAGTTTAAGACTGAAAAAGGATTTGTTTTGGTTGATAGTAGGATACCTCTGCCTGTCTACTAGTGCTGTATTATATGTATATGATATTTATCATTCCGACGAAGGGCTCATTCGTAAAATAGAATCACATATTCAAGGGCAGCTCAATGAATGCATCCAATATTATTCCAGCGAAGATTCAAGCCTTACACCTCCTGAATCATGCTTGAGCTGTAAACTCACATATAATTTTTATGGAGACCTTACAAGCTGGACAAACAATGAGTATCTCCCTGCTCAACGATATATAAGAACTGCAGGAATACTTCCTATGAGTAACGTTGTAGAATTTGATGGAGACATCTACTATCAATTGAAACGACGTGTGAGAGGGAATACTATTGTCCACCTGATCCCCTTATACATCAATTATGATTTGGTCAACGACTTTCTCTCTCCCTATGTCTTTTTAGGAAAATACAGTGATCGATTAACCTCTGGTCAGATAAGAGACCTTGAAATCATTAATACAGATGCTCGAAATCTTTCATCTATAGATGAAACCGTTATCACACTCAACGACCCGGCAGGTAATCCCATCTATGCCATTTTGAACTTCAACCCGGGGATCCTAAGAAAAAATATTAGAATTGGAGTTTTTTGCTTTCTATTAATGGGTATCATTTCTCTGTTGCTCTCTTCTCGCCAATTTTTTATGGATGTCCTGAAAAGAGATTTTGGCTCTAATCTTATCTTTGCTGGAATCGTACTCATGATGCGATTTATCCTATGGCAAGTCAATATCCCAGGTAATTATTTAGAAATAGAATTATTTTCTCCAAAAGTCGTAGCCTTCCATACCCTTGCCCCTTCATTGGGTGAGTTGACCCTTAATATATTTACCCTGGTTCTGGTCGTGATCATGGTATATCGTTCTTTTCACCGCCTGTTAAACAAATATTATCGAAAACTCCAAAACCAACAGGTCATCTCCTGGATATTTGCCTTTACCACAATATTTGTCAGTACCTATTTGCTAAGGCTATATTACTCTATATTCAAGACCATAATTATCAATTCTCAGATTGAACTCGAGTTTTCAAATATATTTACCACCGATTTTTACTCTTACCTGATCCTTCTTGATGTAGGAATTCTTCTTTTTACTTTCCTTCTCGTTTTCATTCTCTTGTTTAAATTTAATATCCTACTGGGGATCAAACAGCAGTTTTCACCCCTATTTTGGTTAGCACATATCGCAATGATCTCCGCTTCAACTGCGTATCACTTCTACCCTAACCTAAGCCAGGATTATCTATTTATTTATCATTTTGCTATTATCAACCTCTCGTTGACACTCTTGTTGATTATCCTATACCGAATCCCTTTTAAACACGTTTTTGATTACGATCTGACAAATTATGTGTTTACAGTGTCTATTGTGGCAATGATCGTTACCAGTAACCTGACCAATGGAGTAGAATTATACAAGCAGTTAGATGTGGAACGTGTAGGGAAGCAAGTTCTACAGGAAAAGTTAGACTTGACCATTAAATTTAATCGGGTATTATTGTATTTGAACACCAATCAAGAGAGCTTGTTGGATGAAGCACGTCGCCTTCCAGATAATAACGCTTTCAACCAGTGGCTACAAGAGACATATATCGACCCTAACTTCAAAGGTTTCGACTCGGATCTTCAAATATATCCGAAAGGAACTCGTCCCAAAGATGTAGAAATAAATGGTACCGTAAAGCCATTGATCGTCCGGGAGATTTTGGATGAGCAAATTGAGACTGGAGCTAGGTTATACTTATCCGAAACTGATCAAAATACAAATGAAAATTTATTCATTGGGGAGTTCTCAATAGAATTAGATACCGCACACCAATACGACTTATTATTGAAAATCATTCCGTCTGAAATAAAAGTAGAGGGTCTATATCCTTCTCTTTCAATGGATCGTGAATTATACGATAAAATTAAACAGGTACAAGGATTCGATTTTGCCGTGTATCGTTCTGGTATGCTATACGATCAGAATGGCAATAGCTCCTTTCCTATAAGTCTTGAAGGATATCTCCCTGATTATGAGTCTCTATCCAATAGTTATTCGCGGATAAAGGAAAAATTCATGGAGCATATCATGCCTGGGGATAATACACAATTGGCAATCGTTAGGTATCAAAGACAATCTTTTCTGGAGATTCTTACACGGTTTTCTATTATATTCTATTTTTATATTTTAGGATCATTCTTATTCATATTATTACCTATATTCTTTATACGCTGGCAAAGGGGGGAACAAACGATCAGCCAATTACCTTTGAGAGCGAAAATTCGCCTAATGGTACTTATTATTATCCTGGTACCTTTAGTGTTTGTTGTGGGGAACTTTTCAGGTTTTGTTCAAAACCGATATATATTTCAGACTGAGTCTACGCTCAACCGCACTACGACACGGATTACGAATTTAATTGAGCAAGAATGTTCTGAGTTTCTGGAATTCTATCCAGAATCAAGAACGGAACTGATTAAGACCTTTCAGGAGATTGCTAACTATGTGGAAGACGATGTCACGCTCTACGATGGTAGAGGGAAATATATCGCGTCTACACAACCCCAAATTTTCGAGACGGGGATTAGTTCGGATCTCATGAACTCTCAAGCCTATACAGTATTAAGGAAAGATAAAGCCGCAAGACTACTTCATAAAGAGAACATAGGTAATCTATCCTTTTTTGCTGCGTATCAACCTATTTTGAATGAACACAATGAACCTATAGGCTATGTGAATGTCCCTTACCTGGGAAGGCAGGATCAACTTAATCAACAAGTACAAGATTTCTTATCATATTTTGTCAATACGTATCTACTTATATTTTTGGTTGTTAATATTATTGCTGTATTAGTTTCAAATACAATAACTCAACCTCTTCAATTATTACAAGCCAGACTATCTGCTACCAGGTTAGGAGATTACAATCGTAGAATAGACTATAAATCCAACGATGAAGTGGGCGATATTATCAAAGCGTATAATATCATGTTGGATAAGTTGTCTGAAAGTGAGGAAAAGCTCAAACAAAGTCAGAGAGAAAAAGCCTGGCGGCAAATGGCAAGGCAAGTAGCCCATGAGATCAAGAATCCATTGACTCCCATGAAATTAAGTATTCAACATATCAACAGGGCATGGGGAGAACAAAGTGTACATCTCAACAAAATGTTTCCTCGCTTTGTAAAGACCTTGTTATCTCAAATTGATACATTGGCTAGGATCGCCAATTCATTTTCGGAGTTCGCCAAAATGCCTGAACCACACAAAGAAAGGATATCTGTTAATGAAATACTCTTAGAAGTAGTAGACTTATACGCTCAATCCGAGGATACGGAATGGAACATAGATGTATCATCTGAAGAGTTTTGGGTATTTAGCGATCGCGATCAACTGAGTAGATGCTTCCAAAACGTGATCAAAAATGGCTTACAGGCGATAGAAAGTCGTGGAGTTATGGATATAAGGCTATATGAAAATGGTCATGACACCTGTGTGGTTGAGATTAAGGATAATGGAGATGGGATGTCAGAAGAAGTCCAGGAAATGATCTTTGAACCTAACTTTTCAACAAAAACTTCCGGGATGGGATTGGGATTAGCAATGGTAAGAAGGATCATAGAGATATCTGGAGGACGCATTTATTTCAAAAGTGAATTGAAAAAGGGTACAACTTTTTACATAGAATTGCCACTAAATAAAGATAATTAGACATAATTGTTACTCGCCATATACTATGACAAATCTCTACTCTTACAGCTACTATTTATTAAAAAGTTAAAATTAGTCGCATTCTTTACATATTTATAACACGAGATCGAAGATTTAATTTTCATTTTTCACTAAATGATCGTTAAATTTCGTACAATAATGATCGAATATTACTAAATTTAAATTGAGTATAGCCAATTTAAATATGTAATATTGAATAATTGCCGACAATGGAGATTATTCGTATTTAATACGATGCCTATACAGTATATTTCACCTTGCATTTTCTTTAATGCGATTAGTTTATTTTTTGTCTTTGGCATATTTTTATTTTTGAATAAATAGCATATATTTGTACCAAAAGCTGAAAAAAACCCTCACATATGGAAAGTGTATTGATACTTCTGGTTAGTACTGTATTTTGTGTCGCATTCAATAATATCCTACTAAGATTTTCCAGAAACTTTGGAGTAGCAAGTCGTCAAGCACAGAATTTAACTCGATGGGCAAGTACTTCAAAGCCTACTACTGGTGGGATCAGTTTCTATATGACTTTTCTGTTGGGGAGTACAATGATATTTATCATTTATCCTGAGCTCGCTTCTACGTCAAAACAATACCTAGCATTGTTTTTAAGTGCTACATTAGCATTTTTTATTGGATTTGCAGATGATGCATATGGTACACATCCTCGTTTAAAATTGTTAGGGCAGATTTTTTGTGCAGTCATTCTCATTTACTTCAATATCCATATACACTTCTTTTCGCTGATGGACCCAAGTTATATTTGGGGAGATTATTTATTGACAACCTTTTGGGTAGTTGGGCTTATGAACAGTCTAAATATGCTGGATAATATGGACGGCGTGACAGCCACTGTCGCATTAAGTATCCTTTCAATCAGTATGGCGCTGGCAATTAAAGGGGTAGGGTTAAATTACTTCTTCTATGTATATGTAGCTATCACTGGTAGTTTTATTGGGTTTTTGTTTTTCAATTGGCGACCTGCTAGAATATATATGGGAGATACAGGAAGCATGTTTATCGGTTTGTTGATGGGATACTTAGGGATTCAATATTTTTGGAATATAGATACAAGCCCAGATAATATCTCTTACTTGAGAATTGGAGTGATTCCTTTTATGGCTTTTATTGTTCCAATTATGGATACCACCTTTGTGACTATTGCACGTATCCGAAGGGGCGATTCTCCAATGAAAGGAGGGAAGGACCATTTAACTCATCACCTCGTTCATGTAGGGGTCCCTGAAATGTATGTTCCGGTTATGCTAGGTCTTATCTCACTTATATCTGGAGGGTTAGCAATCTTAGCTTATATTTTAATCCCTGAATGGGATCCATTATATTTATTATTCTTTGCTGTATATCCTGTGGTTCTTATCGGTCTATTTGCTTATTTGTATCATATAGGGGGAAGAATTGGTAAAATGAAAACGCTTCTCGAGCAAAGAGAACATCACCGATCAATCCTAACCAAACAGAAAGAAAATTTTCAAGTGGGATCATCAGTTCCCGCTACTTCCTGAAATGGCATGAGCGTTTATGCATCTTCTGTATCTCCAGCAGGTATTACATTTACCCGAAAACTTTGGAAATAGTCGATCCTTTGAGTTTGCTAAATACTGGGCTAGTAGAGGTAATAAAGTATCCCTGATTACCTCACATGCATACTTGCCTGATTATATCTACAATTCTGCTTGTGATCATTATCACTTAGAGGGAATAGACATTTATGTTGTCCCAACTAAGTATACACATATGATGAGCTTTAGCAAAAGACTGCTTGCATTTATTTCTTTTGTGAGGAAAGCTTATCAACGTGCTAAAAAAATAGCAGATGTTGATGTAGTAGTAGCATATACTCCCCCATTGACTGTAGGTGAACTAGGTAGACGAGTTGCCCATCTACATCGTTGCCCACTTGTATTAGAAATTGCAGATGTCTGGCCAGATGTACCCATCAATATGAGAATTATCACTCAGCCGCTGCTCCAACGGTTTTTTCGTAATAGAGCAACATTGATATATCAGCAAGCCGCATTACTCCTGGCATTCTCCATCCAGATGAAACAACAACTTAACGCGTATGAAATTGATCCCACAAAAGTTAAGGTAGTATGCAATGGTCCCAATATTGTCCCTCAACACATAGTACGTAGAAAGTATCCAATTAATGGAGATCCACTGACTACCATTACAGTTCTGTATGCAGGAACGATAGGAATAGCCAATGGATTACTACAATTAGTCGATGTAGCATATACCATTCAACACTCAGGAAGGGAAGACATACGATTTTTAATTGTAGGAGAAGGGAATCAATTAAAGCAGGTAAAAAGATATGCAAATGAATTGGGATGCGATAACATTGAATTTCATCGACGTGTGGCTAAGCATCGTCTATCGCAGATGATGGAAAAGGTGGATATTGGACTTGTATGTTTTGCTCCTTATCCCATATTAGAAGCGAATGGATCTGCAAAGTGGTTTGACTATATGGCTTTTGGGTTACCAGTAATTATTAATTACAAAGGTTGGCAGGCTGATTATTTAGACAAATTTGGATGCGGGCTTTCTTCTCCTATGGGTGATCAATCTCAATGGGTTGCTAACATTTTACATTTAGCTGATCATCCTGACAGGAGGCAAAAAATGGGGGAAAATGGTCAAAAATTGGTGTTTGAACATTTCTTACGTCCAAGGTTAGCAAGTCAGAGTCTTGTATATATTAAAGAGATGTTAACACGCACAACTTTGTAAATGAATGATTAATTAGTAGTTTTGAAAGACTAACACATTTATCAAATTAGATATATCACATGTCATATGTAACGCTAAAGGGGAAGAGATTCTCTATCAAAGACGATATACCAGTAGAGGGTATTCCCGCCCTAGATTTTACCTTTGTAAAAGAGGATTTAAATGAAGCTACGCTGTATGATGACTATACAGAAGGAGTGAGAGTATTGATTGCAGTACCCAGCTTAGATACGGGGATTTGTCAAATGGAGACGCGTAAATTCAATGAAGAGCTTGCTAAGCGTGAAGGAGTTACAGGAATTGTAATATCTAAGGACCTACCCTTTGCGATGAAGCGTTTTTGCGAAGCAGAAGGTATCTCAAATGTCATTATAGGTTCTGATTATCGTTATAGTGACTTTATTAATGAATACAATACTGAAATCCTCGACGGTCCGATGAAGGGGTTGTCTGCAAGAGCAGTATTTGTTATTGATAAAGACAATGTAATACGCTATAGTGAGTTGGTCCCTGAGATAGCTCAGGAACCAGAATATGACAAAGCGCTATCAGTTGTTGATAAGCTTATAGGCTAGTTGCAGCCTCTGATTCTCCTGGACGGGTTGATCCTGACTCAACCCGTTCTTCAGGATTGAGCTTGGCGATCCTAAATCCTAAAAAACCGATTAAAATCGTCATGAAAGGGCTTATAATATTAAAAAAGGCGAAAGGAGCATAAGTCAATGTTGCTACCCCCAACACCCCTGCCTGGACTGCACCACATGTATTCCATGGGATGAGCACGGAGGTGACAGTACCTGCATCTTCCAAGGTACGACTAAGATTTTCTGGCGCGAGCCCTTTATCTCTATAGGCTTTGGCAAACATTCTGCCCGGGACAACTATTGCTAAGTATTGGTCCGATGCGGTAGCATTTAAAAACATGCTACTGGCTGCAGTAGTAGCAAATAACGCCCCAACTGATTTAGCAAGTTTAAGCAATTCTTGTGTGATTCTCTGTAATAGTCCGCTTGCTTCCATCACTCCCCCAAAACACATAGCGCATAAAATCAACCAAACTGTATTCAGCATACCTGCCATACCACTAGTTGATAACAGACTACTTAGGATCTCATTATTCGTGTCAATCGATACCTCTTGAGTCATCGCATTCATCACAGCAATATAAGCTGCTTTTCCCCAGGGGCTTCCGCTTCCTCCAAGTTCTTGAATAACTTGTGGTTGAAAAATAATGGCAAAAATACCTCCGAGCAGTGATCCAATTAACAGCGCGGGAATTGGTGATACTTTCCTGATTATCATATATATAACTAATGCAGGCACTAGAAATAGTAACAGATTTATATTAAACTGGGATTCTATTGTAGAGAGTAAGTCACTTACCCCAGACACGGTAGCACTAGAATCAAAATTGAATCCTATAATCAGAAATAAAATCAATGTGATGGCCATTGACGGAAAAGTAGTAAAAGTCATATATCTTATATGAGTAAATAAGTCAGTTCCCGCCATTGCCGGAGCAAGATTTGTCGTATCTGATAAAGGGGACATTTTATCCCCAAAATAGGCCCCAGAAATGATGGCACCAGCAATAAGCCCATCGGAAAACCCCAGTGCTTTTCCTATTCCCAGTAATGCGATACCTACTGTAGCTACTGTAGACCAGGAACTACCGCTTGCTAGTGAAACGATTGCACAAACGATACAAGCGGCAAAAAGAAATATGGATGGGTTGATGATCTTCAATCCATAGTAAATCATTGCAGGCACGATCCCGCTTACCAACCAGGTCCCTGCCAGTGAACCGATCATGAGTAGAATCAGGATTGCGGGTAATGCTGCATTGATACTACTCACTATTCCCTTAAGCAATTCCTCCCAGGTGTTACCTCGTCTCATTCCAATAATAGCTGCAACACCTGCAGCGAGAATGAGTACAAACTGGTTGGCTCCACTTAAAGCACCATCGCCATAAACAACGACATTATAGTAAAGTAAGCTCACTAACACAACGATGGGAATGATCGCTTCCCAAAATGTAGGTCTTGATTGTATTTTCATATCTCAATATAAAAAAAATACATTATATCCTACGATCCATTCCATCCGACAGTTTCCATTGCTTTTGTAATCATATTGACAGTTTATTGTTTATAGATGATAATGGGAAGGAATAAAATTATTTTTCACTGAGAATGTGGACAATATTGTATCTTTAATCTCAAGCTTTCAAAGACGATGACTTAGGTATGAAACAACGTATTGTGGTATTAACGGGTGCAGGTGTTAGTGCTGACAGCGGGTTAAGAACGTTTAGAGATTCAGATGGGTTATGGGAAGGATATGATGTAACACAGGTTGCTACTCCTGAAGCATTTCAACAAAATCCAGGCTTGGTTCTTCGATTCTACAATGAACGACGTAAGCAAACCATGGAAGCTCATCCAAATGAAGGTCATTTAGCTTTGGCAAAGTTGGAAAAGCACTTTGATGTTCAAATTATTACACAAAATATTGATGATTTACACGAAAGAGCTGGGTCCAAAAATGTTTTACATTTACATGGAGAAATACTTAAAGGGTGTAGCGTCGAGAATCCCAATAATACCTTCCTTTTAAATAAAGATATAGAATTAGGGGAGTTAGCTCCAGACGGAAGTCAGATCAGGCCCTTTGTCGTATGGTTTGGTGAGCCAGTACCCATGATTGAAACAGCAGCAAGAATGTGTACACAAGCAGATATATTTATCATAGTGGGTACTTCTCTTGTGGTGTATCCTGCAGCAAGCCTTATAGATTTTGTCCCTTTACATGTTACTACTTATGTTGTAGATCCCAATACTCCTCATATCTATTCCTCCCATCCTATCGAATATATCTCTCAACGAGGATCTGTAGGATTACCACAACTAGTTGATCAACTCATTAATACATAACATGTCGTAATATTTTTTTCTCGATAAATCCTTATATGGATAGAATATTTTTTTATCGGGAACGTTATTTAATTGAGTTTGATTTAAGGGATCTTAATTTCGTTCTTTTTCTGTAGCAAGAAACATGCCTACCTCTTTTGATCAAAGGTAGGCATGTACTTTTATACAATAGTTCAGAACCTATCTCGCGATATACATTTTGCCCCATCCTTTTTGCAAATTCTTTTCAACATGTCTAGCTCTATAGTCATACCCATTGGTAAATTCGACTTCGATATAATATAGATATAATCCTGATGGGAGGACATTTCCTTGCTCATCTTTACCTTCCCATTTATATCTTGTAACGTATTCCCCTGCAACTACCTCTCCTAATTCATGCAAATCAATTTCCTTAATTTTTTGTCCAAGCGAGTTGTATATATGAATCTTGAATACCTCAGGAAGTTCTTCTCCAGTAAGTGTATAGGTAAATCTCGTAAATGTAGAAAAAGGGTTGGGTATGTTTAATACTGGAGTTAGGGAACGTGCGTTTTCAACTTGAAAAGACACTTCGTAGAACTGATCACCTGCAATATTACCACTTTGATCCTCAGCTTGAACTCTCAACAGATACATTTTATCCTCGAGAGGATAGTCTTTCCCAGGGAAAAATTTAATGTATGCCTTATTTTCCGGTAACTTGCCTGGTATCCATTGCACACGATCGTCTTGTGCTAATATTCTTTCAAGATTAAAGCTAAAATCGGCTTCTCCAAAATACAATTCAAAACTGTTCGAATCCGACAATGCAATAAAAGGGTTTTCATCATCAATCTGAATTGTAATTTCCGGTCTTGGGGAAACGAGATCTTCGTTTTCAATTCTTACACCATCGATCGTTACATCTATAATAGGATTGAGGCCATCTCGTTCGATGAAAAATTCTTTTTCAAATCTATTATTAAAGTAATATTGTTCTTGTTGTTCCCTAAGTGGGTTGAGTTCCGCAATCAAAGTAGTAGGACCAGGAAGTGCATAGGTAAGTGTAGGTATATTAAAGCAAATAATTTGATGAGCATTACCTCCAACAGGTGGAATTACTTGTGTATCAAGCTCCACCAGACTTCGATCTGAGCGTTGGAGGTGAAAAGACACACTAATACTGTCTGTTACTGTAGCTGTGAGATTTCGAATTGCAAAAGACAATTTTGCTTCTGCTCCGTACTGCAGAGTATCGGAATGGAATTCCAAAAACGTTTCCGGATCTGGGATAAGATCAGGTATAGGTTTGTATGTAACGTACCATTGCTTAAGCTGAGGCGGTGTATTTCGCCGTGAGTCTTTTACCTGAGCAACAATTTTGAGATATGGATATCGAGCTGCATCAATATGATCCATGGCGTATACTCCTTGTTGAGACAGTGTCATAATGAGCGTATCTTTCTCTTCAGGCTTGATTCCATAGATCTCACACTTCATGGAATCAGAAGGTATAATATCACTGTATTTCCATTGATAGAAGAATTGATCCCAAGATAATGCAGGGCCAATAAGATCTGTTTGTATATCACCTTGCGTTAAAGGCGGAAAAATGAGCCGAGTAATCTCAAGAAAGTTACCAATATTAGGTTCATAGATTTCAAAATCTGCAACCGGAGCCCCTTTTCTTCCTAGTATGAGCAGTGGATCCCCGTCTTTTAACAATCTAATTTGGTCGGATACCCCTATTTGTTTGAGGGCGTCGAACGTAGCTTCATCCCAAAGATGAACCTGTGGGTTTCTGGTATTGGCAATTACCACATAATCTCCAGGTTGAGCGTTCTGAATAGCTTGCCTAAGTTTATGAAGCTCTTTAGGTACTAAGGCAGCCTGGAATCCAAAGCCCAGCAAAACAGAATCTGTCTTTGGTTCAAAAGTGACCGCATCATACACAGCAATTAGAACAGCATTAGAATAAAATCTATCGGGGACATCAGTTACTAATCGATTATTTTTAAATGCTGTAAAGGGTCCATTCCTCCGAGCTTTGAAGATAAGTTCAACAGCTCTCGTCTCAAACTCCCAAGTATTTTTATAAGAATCTGTGACGATCTGATTTAATACATTATCCTCAAATTGTTGCATGTGGGATTGCCCCCATCCGGATTCACCTGTCAGATACGTAAAGGAAGACTCTTGCCATATTGAAGGAGTTACATCTGCTAACCTTACTCTCCAGTAATAAGCTGTACTATCCTTGAGTGTTATGGGAACCTCCCAGGAACCATTATATACAGACCCGTTTATGACATCTGACGTTAACTTTATGGGTGAATTGAATCTACGTGTAGTATCGATTTCGAAAATATAGCGAATGCTATCTTCTAAGTCTGTGAATATGGCCGATGCAATAAGCGTAACAGGTTGCTTTCCTTCAATAGAAAGGAAAGAGGGGAATAAGGGTTGTGCGAGATTTCCCGGAATGTCGATATCTATAGAAGCGATATTATTATCTTCTTTATATTCATCGATTTGATTTTTGTAATCCAAGGTAACCTCGAAAGAATTGGTCCCTATCGCTCTGGCCTCTTCAGTATTATAAATCCAGGCTGAGACTGTATCTTTCAGTGAAGGCGAGGCAAATCTATAAGTCCCTCGTACGATTTCTGCCCCATCAGGGAAGATTTGATTGATTTGTATATCAATACTATCTGATATCACTCGTGCCTGATTTTCTATGATAATATTGATCATAAAAGAATCGTCCCTGGCAGTAAATAACTCAGGCGTAAAAAATATGTCCGCGCTTTCAATTTTGAAATCAGGTAACAATGGGTTGTATAATTTTATAGCAGGATCTCCCTGAAAATTCATTTGTCGTCCTGTATTGTAAGAAGCTGCGTCTCGATAAGTCTGAGAATATACATTTAATCCCTGTAAGATAATATCACCGATAGATTGATCGGAATTGTTGGCAAGCCAATTTCTGTAGAAATTATTTCCATAAATATCTAGTGGGAAAATACTTCCGGCACTAGAATTTGCAAAATAGCCTATCGCTCCTTTGTCTTTTTGAATTATCCAGGCTTCTCCAAAACTTCTCCCTCCGGTAAAATCTCCTCCATAACATCCCATGGCAACGATCATAGGATATCTTCCTACATTATCATATTCAAAAGCATTTCTCAGGTTTACATCCAAGAGATTCCGCTGGGAATGTCCAAAGAAATGTATCATAAATACACCATTGTCAATATCAGCATGATAAGGTGCACTTGTAGGGTCAAAGTTATCGCTACTACCTCTCTTTTGAAAATAGGTAACCTCGCTTCCATAAGAGGATTCTGTGAGGCGGGAAATATTTCTTGTAAGGCTGCCTTCTATCCGTTGTTGTTCAGCCAAAGAACTTCCTCCACCCAGGAATACAGCTTTTTTCATCCAAGGTTCCCACGAACTGTGTTCATAAGCATTTACCTTATTAAGGTAATTAAATCCCTCTTCGTTGGAGTAGACATTCACCCTACCAATAGCAGCTTCCGGCGAAAGTACTGATGAGTTGAGATCAAAATGGCTAATAAATTCATAATCTGATGCGGGGTAGCCAAAAGTTGGTACCATGGTCGGATGCGTATTTCGAGTAATGTTTCTTCCTTTGCCCCATAGCAAGAAGTAGCGAGGCTTTATTTCCCAATGGTCCAACGCATATTTACAAAATCGTTTAATTGCCCATGGTGTAATCGATCCATACCCAAACTCGTCATAAATTTGGTCGGTATAAACCACTTTTGCACTTAATGGATTAACCTGCAATGTATCTCTATACTGCGCGTAAGCCTCTGCAGACGTCTTCAGACTAGGGTGAGCGATGATGACAAATTCTGCTCCTTGAGAAACATTGAGTTGGGATAGCCTTGATTCTGATATAATGGGGGTTTTAACCCCTTGATCTGTAGCGATATATAAGCTTCTCAAACTTTCCCCAGGCCCGACAATTACACGCGCTTCAGAGAGTGTATCCACTGTTGAAAGTATACCTGAAGACCGTATATGATTCTCCAAATCATATACAAAGATACTATCCATTCCTTGTACCTGCTTAATATTGAGAAAGGAAGCTACCTCCTTGTCCCATTGATACACCTGTGATTCTTTGCCTCCCTGCCAATCCCATTGTCTGGGATAAAGTATAGACACCCATGCCAGCAAGTTGTTGTTGGCATCAGAAGATTCCGTTGCACCAAATGTGATGGAATTTTCCTGTAGTAATGAATCCGTTATAATCGTTGAGAAAGTGGCAATGTACCTATCAGGAATTCCTGTAGAGTCGATTACAGGATCTGAACTCTGATTGAGCCTAACTTGCAGATCGTGATTTCCGGAAGATACCCCTGTAACCCTTGTGGAAAGAACAGATGCTATGCCATTATTGGCTGGTGCAGGTGTAGATAAGATAATCTGTCTGGAAGTGTTGGGATTGAATGCACGGTTATAGAAATAGCCCTCCCCCATCACAAAATCTGTATTTAGCGTAAAAATAGGATCCCCAGCACCTGATCCCCCATTCCGATATCTAACATTTCTAACGGTTGGATGTGATTCAAACTTTGACCTGGACCAATAGTAAGGTTCTGCTGTAAACTGATCATAATTTGTATTAATATATCCTCGATATCTTTTCCCTGGATCACCGCCCCATGTCAAGAAATAAGCAGAAGTATCCGAAAATAAATTAATTTCTAAATCAGGCTGTAAGTCGCTGCGTTGTCTTCTCGTAAAGGAATCTCTATATAGCAGTGTATCTACCAGCCCATCATTTCTTCTCCCTACAAATTCGATGAAATCCCAGCTTCCATTACTTGTTCCAATAAATATGGGAATTTCTTCCCCTCGATAAAATACCTGAAAGGATTCTACAGGTACACTTTCTACATTGTATCCAGCACTATTGAGAGATGCAGGTGTAACTCGATAAACCCCATCTTCAAAGACAGATAGTTTAATAAAAGGTCTTTCCGAATTGGAAACATACCAGCTATTGCCATAATCAAAGTCTTGGGCTGGTAGCACATGAAAAATAAAGCAGGTTATGAATATAAATAGTTGAGATTTATACATGGCACCTTGAATATGCACGAATACTATATACTTTACGCAAAGATAATGCTTGGAGTACTACATTTTATAACAAAAACCCTCAAATAGCAATATTGATATCCTTGAGATATTTATTTATCCACAAAGGAGCAATTTCACAAAAAAAATAATAATAAAATAGGAATTTTTAAATGACTCCCTAATATAAGAAGATAAAAGTATGACTTAGATTCCATTTTTATACTCGGTCAAGCGCATAGGACAAATCTTGTAAAGCGGGCACATACAATTTTTCAAGTCGGTTTTCATATGCATACATCAACTGAAGAAACTGTGGCTTATTCACATACGAATAACATTTAATTCCCACTTTATTCAAAATATAGCGTATTACTCCAGCTAGATACCTCATATCTACATACCGATACAGGAATTGTTTTTCAGAAAATTTTTTGAGAAACTGTTTGTAGCCATTGAGTTTACGATGTGTAATCCACTCAGTAAGTTGAACCACCTCTGAAAGTGTTGCTGATTCGAAGTGACTGTAAAAAGAATATAGAAGATCGTTGTGTCTCCTTATCAATACTCTATCGAGGATAAGTTCAAGCATAATATGAGATACAAAAAAGGTTCTGTCGATACATTCTTGTGAAAAGATTTGCTTGAGCTCAC
>CAZZEC010000028.1:12635-47488 GCA_964652565.1 uncultured Bacteroidia bacterium | reverse complement strand
AAAATGAGTTACTGATCATTTAAGGTTTTTAAAAAGATATCATAGGCAAGTTGGTAGGCATCCTCACCATCTCCTTCCATATTGGCAGTAATGGCCACCGACATCTCCAGATCAGCTACTACAAACAAATAGCTCCTTCCTCCTGGGGAACCACCTCCCATCGCAATGTAAAAGACATCTGGCTGACCAAAACTTTCATTTGAAATTCCCCCTCCTGTACCGAACGCAATTCCACTGTTCTCACCTGGCTTCCATTCTGCCTTAAAGGTTTCTTTGATTTGATCAACAGATGCAATACTGCCATCATATAGTTTCTTTCCTACTTCTGCCAGTTGATATGAAGATGCGATTAAGCCTCCTCCACCAAATTTACAGCTAGCATCCAAGTTCGGATAGATCACCATTTTTGATCCTTTTTTTACATATGGAGTAGCTTTGACAGCATCTGGTTTATCTAGTTCTAAGGGCTTACTCAATGAGAGAATTTGATTGAGCGCACTAACGAAATCAAGATTAGTTTTTTCTTCTAGAACGCAGCTTGCCATTACCATTCCGAAAGTGGTATAAACGTTTTTCTCTCCCGGCTCTGCTAAAAGGGGATCATTAACAAAATGGTCAAGGGCATCTTCTGTAGATTCGCAACTCATTTTAGAAAACTTAATCCAGTCTTTCTTACCCTTATAATGTCTAATTCCAGATGTGTGATTTAGCAACTGTCCTATTGTAATGTTGCTATAATCATTTGGGAGTTTTAGGTCCAAATCGCCTAGTGTTTCTTCCAGGTTAATTTTATTCTCTAGGGTTAATTTCAAAAAAGCTAGTCCCGTAATAAACTTGGATGTACTGTAAATATTGAATTTTGTATTACTGTCTACCTCAATTTGTTTTTCAATATTTGAATAGCCATAAGCTTTTTCCCAAAATAACTCATCACCTCTAAATATTGTAATGGACACTCCCGGATAGTCCTTGGCGTATTCTACAAAACGTTGTTCAATTTCTTCTTTTAAGTTTTGCCCAAGTGTTAACTGTGTGATGAAAATCGAGATTAAAGCAGCTACTAGTGGTAGTTTCATTTTTCTGACTTTGTTAAGGGTTTAATCTAAAGTTCGACATTGCATTGTAGTATTTCAATATAATGTTAGTCGTGAAACCGTTGATAAGATATGATAAAAATAATTGTCAATTCATCCTGACTCTTCCTGTTCAATAGATTATTTCCGTGATATTACCATAGGTTTCTCCTTTCGCCTGGCGGTACAATCCCTGCATCAATGAATTGTTCTCTCAGTGGATCTGCATTCGGTACAGGTGAATGGAAAAAAAGTACTTGTATTACCTGATCATATGCCTGAAGTGCCTGAATACCTGTAGTCCATTCCATAGGGTATTGTTCTTTAAATTGATCGGCTAATCCCAGGCAAATTGCCATATACGTTCCTCTGGCTTGTGTCTGTACATCATTGCTCTTAAGATTGGCCACCAGTTCTGTTTCGTATTCCTCAATCATCTGATGTTGAAGATTTACCATATCATAGAAAGGAGCTACGTTTGAAGGGGCTTCTCGTTGAATCATATAATAGGGTTGTCCTGATTTCTTGGTCTTTTTTCCACCATTGTCCATGATTACCTTCTCAGCAAGAAAAAATAATCGATCGGCAAAACTCGTGATCGTTTCATCTTGAGGCATTTGATCTCGCGTGGTATTCTTATATCTGTCTACAATCTGCCAACCCTGTGCCATCATCCAACGGTATCCTTTAATCGTACCTATAATTGTCCCTGCTGTAGCAGCGATATTGTCGCAATCCCAACCGTAATTAAAGCCATGTTGCAGGGTAAGCGCAAAATCCCCTTGCCCATACAGCAAAGCAGCGATGGTAGCTGCTGTATTTAATTCGTATCCATTACGGTCGCGCATGGCACCATCTACTTGATAATAAGTGTCTTTGATTTTCTTTCGAGTTGCTTTCCAATCATTGGGAAATTCCTGGTGCCAGTTGCGAACCTGTTGGATAATATCTACCAGTTCACTGTTGGGATCTAAGGCACTAACTCCTGCATCGAGAATTTTGTCAATATCATCCATATGAAAAGCCACAGCAATCATGGTGTTGAATAATTGCGTTGTTTGAGCAGGCTCTCCATCTATGGCAACCCGAGTATAGGTAAGTCCTATCTTGGAGGCTGTCTGAGGCATTCCTGGCCCTAGCAAACCAAAGGTTTCACAAAGAAACTGCCCCGAAATATTGAAATCCGCCCAGGGATTTAGTAGTACATTTCCCGTAAGTGGAGGCTTCATATCCAGGTCCATCAATTGTCTCGCATACTGGTTGGAGCACCAGATTCGACGATTGATCCGATCTTTCCACAATGTAGCAATCTCATCTGAGCTCAAATACAAGGTATTTTTTTGTTGCATTTCATAGATATATACCCATTCAAAGTCCGTGTCATCATCCGTTCTGGCTCCTTCTGGTAGGGCAGGTACGTAATCGGCTACGTTTCCCGGTTCATCGATATACTTAAATTCGTGAGGGATGCCATTGAGATTTCCCAACAATTGACCGAGAAGTCCTCCCCGTATTTTGTCGCGTAGTTGTTCTTCGGAGATCTCTAATGGAGTAGACTGCGTTGATATGATGGATGGATCTTTATCTACATTCTCAGGAAGAGGAAATGTATAAGAGATGCTTAGGATAAGTAGTAGGAGAATGTGGTTCATGTGTTTTTGAATTATGTGGTAGTAAAATAGAGTATTCAATATTTTCTTAATATTCACCCCTTCATCCTGGGATTATCTTTCAGATAACTTCCCGGCGCCCATGGAAACCGTTCGGCAATGTCATCGATGAGTTCTACTCCATAACCTGGCTTGTCTGAAAGGGTCATATAGCCTTTTTCTACGGTTAGCGGTTCTTTAAAAATATCCTCTTTCAAAGGATTAAAGGTCTGGTTGAGTTCGCACATATGCCCATTGGGAGCACTGGCGACAAAATGAATGTTGGAAATGGTGGTCAGACCCCCATGCCAGTTATGTGGACATTGCAATCGACCAAATAAGTGAGCCATACGAGCGATATGCCAGTTTTCACTGATACCTGTAAAATTACAGTCTGACTGGATGATATCATATGCCCCTTCAGCGATCCAACGCTGAAGCTGAAATCGGTTGGTAAATCGCTCTCCACCAGATATCATGACACTGGGCATCGCTTCCTTAATCTGTAAGTGCCGTTCCACACTTCCTTCTTCCCATTGATTCATGGGCTCTTCATACCAGTAGAACTTAAGGTCCTCAAGTACCGGGCATAGTTGGTTGACAATTTGATCTAGTGTCCAGGGATGCTTTTCCAGTATGAGCTTGAAATCAGGGCCTATAGCTTCGCGAAGCTTTCGCAGCACGTCCACATATTTATCCATGCTCATCTGGCTAAAGGCCCAGTCTGTACCATTACGAAATTTAAAGGCTGTGTAGCCCAATTCCTTGTATTGTAGTGCCTCTTCAATAAGTTGTGTCGTTCCGTCTTCATACCATTTGTGATTTACACCTCCGCTGGCGTAGATGGGAATACGCGTCATGGGTTCACAATCTGTTGCCAGGAGTTTATAAACAGGTTCTCCCTTAGCCTTGCCGATGATATCCCAACAGGCGTTGTTGATTCCTGCCCAAGCTGCGCGAGGTAAATAGTCCCTCCACGGTCCTCCAGAGGTAAGGAAATCTACATCAAATGGATTTTTACCCATCATCACGGGTTTAACGTGTGATTCAGTATATTTTCGAATTTCATCCGGGTTACTATAGGGACTTCCTTCAGCAAATCCTATGATTCCCTGATCTGTAAATACCTGTACCAGTGCGGCATCAGTTTTCCACACCACATAGCTTCCCACTCCCCAAAGGTCCCTCCCATCTTTTGGTACGAAAGAAAGCGGTGTGACCTGGATGTCTGTAATTTTGATGTTTTCTCGACCGATGGCATCTAGCGGTCTTCGAATGTTACCTGAGATCGCTTCTTCATCCGTATGCTTTTCTGAAGAAGACTCACAACCAGACAGCGAAGCCATGGCGAGCGTACCTGTAGCCAACGCTGCTTGATGAAAAAAAGTTCTTCGAGTAGAGTTTTTCATAATCGGTAGGTCTTTTCTGCGTTAAGGTGATAAAGTTGTGCTAATTCGTGTTGAGAAAATGATTGGGTTAGCTGCTCAAAGGCCGAGGCCCAACTTTGATATGATCCCGCATTTAATACTACAGGCCAATCGCCACCATAAATGATATGTTCAAAGCCAAAAGATTCAATAATGTGAGATATATAGGGTTTGATCTGTGCTTGTGTCCATCCTGCTCCAGCTCGAGTGATCACACCTGAGATTTTACACGTGAGATTGGGTAATTGTGCTAAGCGGGTAATTCCTTTTTGCCAGGGTTCCCATTCTCCCTCTTTGATATTGGGTATACCTATATGATTGAGTATAAAAGTAGTCTGCTCACACTCTCTGATGACCTTTTCTGCAACCTCGAAAGCAGAAGGGTTGATGTGCAGGTCAAAACTAAGGCCATATTCAGGAAGTTGTCGTAGTCTCTGGACGTATCGTGAATCCATGAGTGTATCCTTATTCGCTCCACTGCGAATACCCTTTACCCAGGGATTATCCTGCAGTATTTCCCACTCCTCCTCTAAGGGAGATTCGCTGGATAGATCGGATTTGGCAACGATCCCATGAATTCGGGGATCTTTTTCAATTTGTTTTACCACCCAGTCTACTTCTTTCAGATTGTATCCAGCATCTACCCCACATTCTACGAATACCATTTTACCAATATTTGCATGTTGAGTAGCTGCTTGGTATTCCTTTACACCATACCGACGATTGAGGAGTTCACTTTTCTTCAGCCAGGAATAGGGCAATTGGTTAGGGTCCCATAAATGCATATGTGTATCTACTTTATACAATGCTTCCTGTTCCTGAGAGAACAAATCCCTGGCATGAAGTGATTGTATGGCAGCAAGCCCTCCAGAGAATAATCCCGTTTGTTGAATGAATGTTCTTCGTTTCATATCAGTTGGAAGATTTGTGAGCGTACCACGGAAAATCGTAGCTCGGTGTTTGAGAAAAGCGATCCAGGTCAATCTCCAGTCTGCATACTGTACCAGGGCCAAGTGTGATTTGAAAATATTTGTCTTCCACTGTCCAGAATTGGTAAGGATAGTTGATGACTTGTCTGACTCGTTGAATGGTATGCTCGCCAAACATGCCTCCTTGAATGATTACCGGAATAGAATCTGAGGCATGAAGATTAACCAGTTTTACACTGACACTTTGAGTACTGATTTTTTCAACCAATGCTGCAACATGTTGTGGAATTCCAGCCCTTCGCTTATCGGGGTCAAAGTACCGCAGACTTGTATGTAGCAGGCCTCCATGATATATATGATTGGGTGCCCCTAATATCAACTGTACTAAACCCTCCAGTATTACAGGATTGTGTTGGAAGAAATGATGTACATCTTGTTCATCAGGAGTTGTAGTATCTTTTCGAAGTGCATCTAACCTGCGAAGGACTTCCTGATAGTTCAGTTTCAGTATTTCTGTAGGATAATCCGGGTTTTTTCCTTCAAGATATCCCATCCAGGAGGCTGTATTTTCCGAGTCACCTTTTCCCTTGTGATAATTAGTTTGATCCCATTTTTCAGGATCTGTCAAACGCTTCGCGCGGTCCCAATCGGAAGCTTTGCGAGAAATATACCACAAGTGTGTAGGATATTTTGGACGCATGGGTCGATAGTCGTACCATCCTCTATGGTCGTAGCGATAAGGTACCTGCAATTTATCTTCTACCATCTTTGCCTGGTCTTCCACTAATTTGATCACTGCATATGGAAGGTTGAGATAGCTACTGTCTCCGCTCACCAAATAGGCATTACTTCCCCCTATTACTGTTGCTTCCATTTGATTGGGAAGACCGTGCGGCCATCTCCAACCGTAATACCCTCCCCATCTATTTCCATCCATATATTCTCCTACTTCACCTGACAACCCTACATTATCTGGCAAGAATCCATCGTTTTCTTTTACCCTGTTCATCCAGGCACCTACATACTCTTCAATCCATTCTCTATACTTATCTTCACCTGTATACATATAGGCATTGGCAATCATACTCGTAGAGGCTAGATTTAGCGGAACATCTCCCCGCATCATACGGTTGTTTAGGGCATCAAGAATAAAGGGGAATTTGTCATCATCATTCCATTGAAGGCTATTATCAATGTTGGGAATATTGTCATAGGGAAGGGGATAATGAGCAAGAATGGGTCTATGTGTCACCCAATCTTCTGCAGTATTGACATGCCGTGGACCTTTACTACCCGTCAAAGGAGAGCGAATGATCTTATGCTCAGGATCGTAATTGCCCCATTGCTCATCCATATACATGTCAGCAAATTTGAGTGCCAGCTTACGGAATCTTTCATTCGTGGGGTCTGTGAGACCAAAAAAGTAAAAATAGGTGTAGGATTCCCCATGGTGCATCCAATCATAACCAGCGTCGAACTCATCATATATCTGTCCATATTCGGTAAATTGGCGGGTAATTCCTTCCCAAAGATGCCTTGCCAGGGTATCCAATTCCATAGGACCTCCCAACGCTACATATAGAGGAAAATTGTAGAAACTTTCATACCCATCATCCGAACCATCCATACCAGGCCATTCTTCACGCCAAATGAGCGAACCATCCGGATTCGTATATTTTTTTGTAAATTCTACTGCTGCAGGATATAGCTGTTCTAGCATAAATCTTTCCCAATGCGCCCAATCTGGAGGGGGGGCAGGTGAATGGATACGAATAGACTTGATGTGTGATAACTGATGATCAGATGTTTCCTGTGCAAAAGCCAGTACCTGTATTCCACCTAATAATAGAATCAAAAATGTTCGAAGAAAATAGAAATACAACTTCATAAATCAATGGTGTAATCGTAGCGTGTATGTATAGATGTACATATACATTGTGAAATAGACTGTTATTCAGGAATCTGGAAGGTTCCTGATCGTCTAATTTGGGTAGTGATAATAGAATGGATATGTTGAAGTTATGAAATTTTAAAAACTTTTAACTAATTTTTCTTTATAGATGGTAGATTTCTCTTTGATTTTTTTGAAAGCTTTATCTATCGTAATGATCACAGTCAACTAAGCATCGATTTAAAAACATAATATCCTACTAGTATGAAACTTGCGATACTTTTTACAATCATATGCTCTTCTGTTTTGATAGGAGGACATGTACAAGCACAGTTTTTAACCATGGAGAAGGAACAGATGTTGTTCTTAACTCCAAAATGGGAAGGGGAAAGATTTGAAGATGGTCGCCCGAAGGTACCAGATGATATCGTTGAAAGGATGAAAAATATTTCCCTTGAAGGTGCATGGGCAATACTTCGCAACAAGGGGTACAAAAATCAATTTGCCGGGGAGTGGAAAATGATTTATCCGCATCAACCCATTGTTGGGCGAGTACTTACAGCGCAATATATGCCTAAAAGGGTAGCAATCAGGGAAGTATTGGAGGAGAAAGGAGCTGCGGAGGGAAGAATTGGCGATATGGTCTCATGGCCTATTGATATGCTCAGTAAAGGAGACGTATATGTGGCGGATTCCTATGGAAAGCTCAATGAAGGCCCTATCATTGGAGATAATCTTGGAACGTCTATTTATTCCAAGTCTCAAAATGGCGTAATCTTCAATGGGACATTGAGGGATTTAGAGGGATTATCTCAGATAGAAGGATTTAATGCTTTTGTTAAGGGTTGGCATCCCTCCTATCAGATGGAGATGATGCTCACCGGAATCAACGTTCCGATTCGCATAGATGGCGTGACTGTTATGCCAGGGGACATCGTTCTGGCAAAAAGAGAGGGAGTGATCTTTATTCCTCCTCACTTAGCAGAGGAAATTGTGGTTCAAGGTGAATTCATTGCATTGAAAGATGAATTCGGACATATGATGTTAAGAGCGGGGACTTACACCCCTGGTCAGATTGATGCCAGATGGAGCGATCAGATACGCGAGGAGTTTTTAGCATGGCTAAACGACAACCCAGATAAAATAAAGATGACCCGTGCTCAATTAGATGAGTTTTTTAAAGAACGTACCTGGTGATTATATCGAATTCAATATTGGTAATAGAATAATTCTGTGGTCTACGCATCCTATGAACTCTTTAATTATATTTCATTATGTATATACCTGTATCATTACTCATCTTTCTATTGACGTTATCAGGATATGAATATCCTAAGCCCTGGACCATGCACGTCATTGACGATACCTCTTTCGGAGCTGATGGTACAAAAACATATGATGCTGATAGAGACGGACGAATAGATGTACTTACCGGTTGGGAGCAGGGAAATATTGTTAGACTGTACTTCCAACCGCAAGAGGTACATGAAAAATGGACATACATTGAAGTGCCTGCCCCTTCTGTAGAAGACGCCATGTTGATGGATATTGATGGAGATGGATATCAAGATATAATCTCATTCTCCGAAGGAAAGCATCGAAGAATAACTTTTCATTGGGCTCCTGCTAATGATAAGGATTATGAACAAAGTGATAAATGGGTGTCGCAAGATGTACCCTGCACAATCGACATCACTCAGTGGATGTTTGGAAGACCTATGCAAATTGATCATAAGCATGGATTAGACATTGTAGTAGGTGCAAAAAATGAGGGTGCAATGGTTGGAGGACTTATCGCTCCGGAGAATCCACGCGATATATCTGCATGGCAGCTCGAAACATTTAGTCCTGCAAGCTGGATCATGTCTATCGAGATTTTAGATGTAAATGGAGATGGCTGGGAAGATATTCTTATCTCAGACCGCAACGGTCCTCACCGTGGTGTAAGATGGCTTGAACATCCAGGAAAAGTGGAAGAAATGTCTTCTAATCTCTGGAATAGTCATATGATCGGAATGGAAAATCGCAATCCCATGTTCCTGGCAGTTGATATGCCTTCAAATCAGGAAACAATTGAAATTTGGGTGCCAGATTTAAAAGAAGAGGTATTCCATTTTACTCAAAAAGACCCAGGTGGTCTTTCCTGGACTAGTGAAATTGTGTTTCAATTTCCTGACATGGCGGGTACAATTGGGAAATCATCTGCATTGGCAGATATAAACGGAGATGGAACAAAAGATCTTATTACTACCTTTGATGGAGCCAAACGTAGCGCTGGGATTATTTGGTCATCTTATGACTCGATAACCCATTCCTGGACACACCACGATATAAGTGGTAAACCAGGTAATAAATATGATTTTGCTGTACCCATAGATTTGGATATGGACGGCGATATAGACATACTTACTTGCGAAGAAAATAACAATAGCAATACTATTCCCGGTCTTGGAGTAGTTTGGTACGAGAATCCACTATATTGATTCCAAAACATCTCAATTGCAAATATATTTGAAATATCGGCAAATCAATTTGAAATGATGTAGCTTGAGCTTATGTAGTTTTGGAATAATGAGGTATTTATCTCCTTAATACTCCAGGCAGTACTTAACAATTATATACATTGAAATATTATTTACTTTCAATCATACTGCTCGTTCATTTCTCAGTTTCATTATCTCAATCGAGTTATCAAACTGCCAGAAATGGAAGGATATTTAAGGTGTTTCAATTCCCTAAAGATCAGATTCCCCGAATAGATGGAGATATAGCTGATTGGGAAATCGTACCAACAGAATATCAATATACAACAGCTGAACTAAAGGATACAGAAGACGGGATGACATATCCGGTAGATACTTCTGATTTACAAGTATCTGTAATGGTTGGATGGGTAAAAGGTCTCAACAGAATCTATTTCTGCTATCAGGCATATGACGATTATTGGGATTTTGGGAGATTTAATCCTACGGGTTATATGAATGATATTTTTGAAATAGTAGTAGATGGGGATATGTCAGGTGGGCCCTTTATTTTTAATCCCCTAACCTCCGATACCTATAAATGGAATGATAGCAGCAAATATTACATAGAGAACCATATGAGATTCAGTGGTGTACATGCTCAGAACTATCATATTTTTACACCTCCTGTTCGGCAGGCCTGGGTGCTGGTATGGGGTTCTCAACCCTGGATACAAGAATTTCCTTTCGCCAACTATGCTTATGATTACAAGTTTCAGCATGGTGAGTCAGGAAACTTAGTGTTAGAATGTTGGATCACTCCTTTTGATTACGCTCCTTCGTCCGGACCAGAAACAGCACGTGTTACACCACTGAAAGAAAATCATGAAGTCGGGTTATCCTGGTCTATCCTGGACTTTGATGGAGACCAACGCGAAGGGCATGTAAACCTTTCACACAATACCTTGATGGTCAAAGATGCAGATTATCTCTGTGCTTTTCGCCTCATGCCTTTAGAACCCGATTTTGTTCGGGATATCCGTGCAGAATGGACATATAAAGTAGTTAACAATGAATCAGGGATGGTTGCATTTATCGATCAGTCAATGGGAGAAATTGATCGTTGGGAATGGGATTTTGGGGATGGACATACTTCTCAAGAAAGACATCCTATCCATCAGTTTGAGGATAAGAGCGTTCATAGAGTAGTTACCTTGAAAGTAACAGGGCCTGAAGGAGAATCACTTCGTACGAGATATTGGGAGGTATTAATAGATCCCTGAAGGGAATGGGGATAGTGTGTTCAGTATCTCAGTTCCGGAAGATATAGCTGTAAGCAAAGTTTTGAACCTACCACTTATAACGTAACAATAAGATCATGAAAGGACTATTACCAAGACGAAAATTTTTGAAAGATACTGCAGCAGCTGGAGGGATAATTTCTTTGGGACTAACTACGGGATGTAACAACGATGTTAGGGAGGATACAGCTAGTGAACAACACGCTGCTCATAAATATCATCCATTGGATGGTGTACAACCAGAATCCATTACCATTACCGATGTACAGGTTAGCTTACTTTCCTATGAGCTTCCCAAGGACAAACAATGGGTAAGTGCGACATTTCTCGTACCCAAGACAGATTGTTGTTTAGTACGTGTTTTTACAGATCAAGGAGTTGTAGGTATTGGAGAGTCAAGTCCGTATGGAGGAATGCTTGACATGAAGCAATACATTGAAGAAGTGATAAAACCTAATATCATTGGATTAAATCCTTTTGATATCTCATTAATCGGTGCAGGAGGAAATACGTTTATGCAGGCTTGTGCATGGGCAGGGATAGATGTGGCTTGTTGGGATATCATTGGTAAGGTAAAGGGACAACCCGTATATCGCTTTTTATCTACACAAGGTGAACCAGAGACTCATATAAAGATGTATGCAAGTAGCGGCGTGGAATATGCCTGGTATGACAGACCTGAAGACCTTATCGACAAAGCGTTAGAACATAAAGAAGCTGGATATACTGCCATGAAGTACAGGATAGGTACAGATTGGGAAGCAGGTAATATCACTGTGAAAGATTTCATACCCCTTATTCAACAGCTAAGAGAGGCAGTAGGAGACGATTTCGATCTCATGCAGGAAAATAATATGCGGTTAAACCTGGCGCAATGTTTAGAACTTGCTCCTGTATTGGAGGAGTTGAACATTCTATGGTGGGAAGAGCCAGTAAATAGGAGAGCGGAGGGTGCGCTTGAGGAACATATTCGTCTTAGTGAAGAATTGGATAGTGTGTTGATATCAGGGGGAGAAACCATGGAAAATCGCTTCATATTTAAAGAGTGGATTGATAGAGAAGCTTATGGGATCGTTCAACCAGATTGTAATACTACTGGATTGACTGAAGGTTGGCATATTGCACAATTAGCTCACCTGAAAGGTATACCTTGTTGTCCGCACAACTGGCATGGAGGATTAACAACCATGTCTAATGCGCATTTAGTAGCTGGTATCCCTAATCGATTGATGCTGGAACTGAATCAGACCTATAATCCCTTCAAGAAGGAAATTTTTAAGGATCCTCTAGTTGTTATAGATGGGTATATGGATTTGCCTGATAAGCCAGGTTATGGGGTTGAACTCATAGATAATGTAGAAGAAAAGTATCCCTACATCGAAGGAAGCTGGGCGATTACTAATCCGCTGCTTTAAATTCTTGAAATAAAAATTGCATATCCAATAATGAATTGTATTTAAAATATTGGATATTATTGGATAATTAACTATATTAAATTAATCGGGAAGTCATATCCTTGAAATTTTCCTTGATTCTCTCTGACCGATATTTGGATCTCTTAGTAATACAAGCTGTTATGAAGCCACATCTTCTCAACAAAAACACTAAGGAATTTATGGGATCTATTTCAGCCGAGATACATACATTTCCTCACTTCCTCAATTTATGGCACTACCATAAGGAACTTGAATTAGTATATATTGCTCAGAGTACAGGCACCTGCTTTGTGGGGGATTCTATCAGATCTTTTGCGCCGAGCACCCTTGCTTTATTGGGACCGTATTTGCCTCACAAATGGCAAAGTGATAAGGCTTATTTCAACTCAGATAACGACCTGACTTCAAAGGCCTATGTGATTCATTTTTCAAGCGATTTTTTGAGAACTGAGTTAAAAGATATCCCAGAATTACGGTCTATAGGTCTACTGATAGAATCCGCACAATTGGGTATTTGGTATGATGGAAACTCTAATTGTAAAATTGCAGAGTCCATGTTACGACTGACTGAGCTAAAAGGATTTAAACAATTTGTCTTGTTTTTAGAGATTTTAGATCAACTATCCAGAGATACTTCTCATAAATATCTTTCGAGTCCTGGGTATATCAAGATATTTCGCGATAAGAATGATCGTTTAGGAAGAGTCCATGCCTATGTCATGAATCACTTTCATCATGATATTTCTCTGGAAGAAGTTGCAGCCATTGCCCATATGAATAAATCTGCCTTTTGCAGATTTTTTAAACGAGCACTCAATAAACATTTTTCGCAATATTTAAATGAGATACGCATAGGATATGCCTGTAAATTATTATTAGAAAGCGAAGGCCAAAGTATTTCGAATATTGCGTATGAATGTGGATATAATAACGCATCAAATTTTAATCGACAGTTTAAGATTATTACAGGTTTCACCCCTTCCAGGTATATTCAAGTTCATCTACATGGTGTAGCTCCAGGTATGTCAGTATAATTGAAAGCAAATATTTATGAAACATCTGCAAATTTGATTGAAACATTCAAGCTATCCCCTGTTTAAATTTGATTAACGCTAAGATCTCAAGCCTTCTCTGTATTCAAACAGGTAGATACAATTACGAATAATTGTAATTTGATATTATTCAAAATTCCTGTCAAATAGATCGGTTCTTGGGATCATCTCAAACTACCAATTCAAGGACTACTATGCTATACACACATTATTCAAACGTTGCGTGTAAGACAATATGTATAATCTTATGCATATTTCTCACAAAGGGACTTTTCGCACAAAACACTGTTACCGGAACTGTCCGATCTGCAGAAGATCAAAGTACCTTAGTAGGTGTAAGTGTACTTGTGAAAGGGACGCAAAGGGGTTCACTCACAAATGCTGATGGAAACTACACGGTAAATCTACCTGCCAATTCAGATTCTTTGATTTTTTCATATATAGGCTATGAAACGCTAACTATCCCTATAAATGGAAGATCTCAAATAGATGTATCACTCAATACGAGTATTACGTCTTTGGATGAAGTCGTAGTTGTAGGATATGGTACGCAAAAGAAGAGTAATGTTACAGGGTCTATTGTTTCGGTAACCGCTGATGAAATCGGAAGAGTACAGACCCCCAGTTTCGATTTTGCTTTACAAGGTAAAGTGCCTGGTGTGTATGTATCAACAAGTGGAGGTCAGCCAGGAGGTGGAGTTAATGTACGTATTAGGGGAATAGGAGCTATCAATAATAGTAATCCATTATATGTGATTGATGGGGTAATAGTGAACGCAGGGGATAGTGAAAATACCAATCCTCTTAATGCCCTAAATCCTAATGATATAGAATCTATAGATATCCTTAAGGATGCTGCCTCTACAGCTATATATGGTACAAGAGCAGCCAACGGCGTAGTCTTGATCACAACTAAGCGAGGGAGCGAAGGTGCCCCACGTTTCAATTACAGTGGTTACTATGGAATCCAGGAATCAACTTCAGAAGTACCACGACCCATGAATGCCATGGAATTTGCAGAAAATATGAATCGTGCCTTTACCGCTGCAGGAGAAGAAGCTCCTTTCCCTAATCCTGCTTCATTGGGAGAAGGGACCAATTGGATTGACGAAATGTTTGAAACGGGATCTATACAGGACCATCAGGTATCAGTTTCAGGAGGTACAGCCAAAAATTCCTACTACGTATCGGGTAACTATTTCCGCAATGATGGTATAATGATCGAAACCTTTCTCGAGCGATTTTCCTTTAGGGTCAATACTGATAATCAAATTGGGGATAAATTCAAGATAGGCAATAGTCTTGGATATAGTAGGATTTCACAATATCAAAATGGTACAGGTAACCGGACATTTATTCATGGAACCGTGACCAATATTTATCAGGCATTACCCACCATCCCTGTTTACAATGATGATGGTACTTTTGCGGGTCCGACAGATACACGCTTAGAACGTAGGGAAAATGTGGTGGCGAGACAACTTAGACCAGATAGAGACAATTCTTCCGATAGAATTATTGGAAACGTATATGCTGAGTTTGAGCCTATTGAAGGATTAACCCTCCGTACAACATTCTCAGCTGATATCATTTCTGGTAGAAATTATACTTTTAATCCCATTTGGGAGGAGGGGTTACTGAATTCCAATGGTCTTTCCAATGTTGCTTACAACACGAATACCCGTAGACTTTGGTTATGGGAAAATACGCTAACTTACACTAAGTCATTTGGTAATCATAACTTTTCTATCACAGGAGGGACAAGTGCCCAGGATCTGTTTTTCAGAAATGCAGCCCAAACTGCGCAATACGATACAGATGTATTTAGAGAAATAAGTAACAGTGCAATCAATTTAACTTCTAGCTCGAATTCTAATGAAGAGTCATTAAGTTCAATATTTGGAAGGTTAAATTATGACTATGCCAATAAATACTTACTTACCGTTAATGTCCGGAGAGACGGATCTTCTAAGTTTGGACCAGAAAATAAATATGGTACATTTCCTTCTTTTTCTGTGGGATGGAGAGTGTCTCAAGAACCATTCTTCCCAACAGGTGTAGTGAATGATTTAAAATTAAGAGGAGGTTGGGGAGAAGTAGGTGTGGACCCTGCAGCAAACTTCCTGTATCTGGCAACCTTAGGTACGGGTTTCAATTATGCATTTGGGAATCAAGATGGAACCTCTACATTGGGAGCTGCGCAATCTACGCTTTCCAATCCTGGGATACAATGGGAAACAACTACAGAATACAATTTTGGGTTTGATGCAGGACTGCTTGGAAATAGAATGACTGTAACGGCAGAATATTTCAACAGAACTCGTACGGATATGTTGCTTACGCTTGATCTGCCAGGTGTATCGGGACTAACAACCACGGTTGAGAATGTTGGAGAACTCACCAATAGTGGATTTGAGATGGGAATAGGGTTTAGGAAACTGACTGGGGACTTTACGTATGACTTTAATTTTAATTTGACTACGTTTAAAAGCGAAGTTGTCGACCTGGCAGGTAAAGATGAAATCGTAGCCTATACCTACTCAGGTTCAGGAGCGACAAGTGTAATAAGACCCGGAGAACCATTGGGTATTTTCTTCGGTCTGGTTACAGAGGGTATTTTCCAAACACAGGAAGAAGTAGATGCTGCAAATGGAATAGATGGAGAACCCAGCACTCCCTATCAATTGCCTGGAACGGGACCTGGTGATTTCAAGTTCAGAGACCTGGATGGAGATGGAAATATTGATGCCGATGATAAAACAATTATAGGTAATCCTATACCAGACTTCACGTATGGTTTTGGTGGAAGTATGAGCTATAAGCAGTTTGACCTTAATTTCCAGTTCTTCGGTACGCAGGGAAATGATATTCTACACATAGCAAGATCTCAATTGGAGTCTTCGGGTAGGGCTTATAATAAAAGTGTCAATGTCGTCAACGCATGGAATGGCCCAGGAACCAGCAATACCATTCCACGCCCACATTTGCAAGATCCCAATCAAAATGTAAGAGTAGGTACCCATTTGGTTGAAGATGGTTCATTTCTCAGATTGAGAAATCTTCAAATAGGATATACCTTGACCGGGGGCTGGATGGAAGCCATTAGTCTCAGACAAGCTAGGGTCTACCTCGCAGGACAAAATCTATTTGTCATCACAGATTTTACAGGTATTGATCCTGAAGTAGGATTAGATCAAAATAACAGTGCACGAGCAGGTATTTATCAAGATTTGTATCCACAAGTACGTACGCTTTCCGCAGGTATTAATGTAGGATTCTAATATAAGACGCTAAAAATCAATTATTGCATATATCATGAGATCCATAACTATATATTCACTACTGATCATCCTATCACTCGCAGTGTTTTTTGCCTGTGAAGATGAATTCGTTACCAAGGAGTTTACCAATGGTGTGGTAGATGAAAACTTCTTTAAAGATGCAAAGGACGCAGAGCAAGCGCTTACGGCTGTCTATGATATCATGAGTTCCAAAGGGCTGTATCGAGAAGCTGTATTGGTATTGGGTAGTTCTACTGCAGACAATATCGATGAACAAACAGGAGATAATGGCGATTATGGTACCCATTTTCGTGCTGCCAGTGATTTTCGATGGCTACCCGATAATCCTTTTTCATCTGCCAGATGGTATGATTCCTATAAAGGAATTTTCAGGGCTAATATATTGATAGAAAAGCTTCCTGAGATCGAGATGGACGATGCATTGAAAAATCAATTCGGTGCTGAGGCTAAATTTTTACGCGCCATGTTTTACTGGAATTTGGTCATTACATTTGGTGATGTACCCTTCACTACACAAGTTCTGACCAGGGAAGAATATGCCGAATTGTCCCGGACTAATCAGGATATTATATATGCACAAATAGAACAAGATCTATTGGAGTCCATTGATGCACTACCCGAAGAGAGTAATCCTGTAGGAAGGATTACCAAAGGTGCAGCTCGGGCATTTTTAGGAAGAATATATCTCTATCAGGGCAAATGGCAAGAGTCGGCTCAATTTTCCTCTCAGGTGTTGAATATGGGAAAATATCAACTCGTTGATGATTATATCAGCATGTTCAATGGAACGAATGAAAATAATGAAGAGTCAGTGCTAGAACTTCAGTCTGTGAGTAGGGCACCAGGCGTATGGGGAAATCAAACTGAGAATTTTTATTCCTTTCACTGGAGTCCGATGATTGGTTGGGCCAACTGGTTTACTCCTAGTGAAGAGTCTAAAGCGCTGTTCGTAGAGGGAGACATTCGAAGAAAATCGGTGTTGATTGTTGGCGCTACTCCTCCCGACTCGATAGATACGGATGGAGATGGAGAAATTGAAGAATTCCCTTCTGAAAATATGAACACTACCTATTTCAACAATGCGAATGTACGGAAATGGTTGCCAGATGGCACCAATATGGCAGATGCCAATAATTTTGATGTAAATTATCCCATCATCCGCTATGCTGAAGTATTGCTCAACTATGCTGAGGCATTGAATGAAATGGGGCAAAGCGCTGAAGCACTGGAACCGCTCAATATGGTTAGAGAGCGGGCACAGGTTGTTCCCATCACAGAGACTGATCAGGCAAGCCTGAGGGATATTATAAGACAGGAAAGAAGAATTGAGTTAGTATATGAAGGACATCGCTTTTTTGACCTGGCAAGATGGGGCCTCTTGGAAGAAAGACTAGGACCTTTAGGATTTGTAAGCGGTCGTCATGAGTACTGGCCCGTACCTCCTTCTGAATTAGACTTAATGCCTAATTTGACTCAATATCCTAATTAACGTTCTTACGGTCATAAAATATGAGATAAGTTAAATGTTGTAGTAATAATAGATTGGATAATAGTCAGGATGGATTCTCTTCACTGGGAATCCATTTTAGCTTTAAGAATATTTTACCAATGAATAAACTGTATTTCATCACCCTAATAGGGGGTATCTGGATATGTGGAGGATGCGATAAAGACTCTTTTTTACACTCAAAATCTAAAAATAGACCATTATTTGAGAAGTTAGCTCCATCAACTACGGGCATACATTTTTTCAACACACTTCAAGAAAATACCACCCAAAATTTTTTGACCTATCCCTATTTCTACAATGGAGGAGGTGTTGCATTGGGAGATATAGATAATGACGGATTTGTCGATATATATTTTACAGGTAATAGCGTTGGCGATCGCTTATATAAGAATAATGGAAAGTGGAGTTTTGAGGATATTACCCGGAGTGCAGGAATTCTTTCTCAAAATTTATGGACGACAGGTGTTTCTATGGCTGATATTAATGATGATGGGTGGATAGATATATACGTGTGCAGATCCGGACCGAGAAACTTCAGGCATAATTTACTCTATATTAATCAGCAAGATGGCACATTTGAAGAGGAATCTGAGCGATATGGGCTCAATGATAATGGCTATTCCATTCAGGCCTATTTCTTTGATTATGATCTCGATGGTGATTTAGACATGTTGTTGCTCAATCATTCGTCTTCTTTCTATGCAAACCAGGAACAATTATTCTCAAAAGAGACCAACCCAACACCTGAAGAGGCAAACAGACTATATAGAAATGAGGGTAAAGGACAAAGGTTTAGAGATGTGAGTAGAGAAGCGGGAATCACTCATTTTGGCTTTTCATTAAGTGCGGTGATAGGGGATGTTAACCGTGATGGATACCCCGATATATACATCGCTAATGATTTTTTTGAGCCTGATCGCCTATATATCAGTCAGAAAGATGGGACATTTCAAGATCAGTTAGAACAACATATGGGCCATATCTCACTTTCTAGCATGGGTAGTGATATCGCTGATATCAACGAAGATGGCTGGCTGGATATATATGTGTGTGATATGAAAGCACCAACACATTACAGGCGTCATGCCAATATGGTTGGAGTTACTCAGGGCATTTTTGATCGGCTGGAACAACAAGGGTACGCTCCACAATACATGCAAAATACCTTTCAACTTAATCATGGAGTAATATCAAAAGGTAAAAGTAATCCTCAATTACTGTTTTCGGATGTTGCAGTTCAAACAGGGACAGATCAAACAGATTGGAGTTGGGGAGCGCTGTTTTTTGACATGGATGGCGATTCCCGTAAGGATTTATTCGTTAGCAATGGTATTAGAAGAGATATACAGTACAAGGATATTTTGGAAGAAATGGGAAGTACAGTCTCGCAGTCTGATAGAAGCCCAATTCTGACATTGATTGATCAATTTCCTGTAAATCCTATGCCTAATTACGCTTTTAGGCAAGTGGACGAGATGGAATTTAAAGAAGTTGCCAAAGATTGGGGTTTGAATTTTAGAGGATTTTCAACGGGTGCAGCATATGGTGATTTGGATAACGATGGTGATTTGGACCTGGTACTCAATAATCTGGAAGATACTGCAATCGTATTTCAAAATCATTCCCATCAGCTATTTGAACATCACTTCCTGACCCTTCGACTCAAAGGGCAAGAAGATAACGCATGGGGAATCGGGGCTAAGATTGAAATTCAGGTGGATAGTCAAAAATTGTACAGAGAACTTTTCAATGTCAGAGGATATCAGTCTTCTGTAGAACCATTGGTACACGTAGGATTAGGCACGAAGGATCAGGTAAGTGAAATAAGAGTAACATGGCCCAATGGAAGTATTTCTACAGTTAACAATCCCGAAATAGACACACAGATAGAAATATCGCAATCCCGAGCGATTAGAGAGCCAAATGAAACACCTACTGTATCGGAAAACCCTGTATACTGGAAGGATATAACCCAACAGGTAGGGGTACAAGCCAATCATCAGGAGAATGAATATAGAGATTTTCAACAGGAAAGATTATTGCCCTATCGATATTCTCGGCTTGGGCCAGCCCTGGCAAAAGGTGATGTAAATGGTGATGGTTTTACTGATGTGTTTATGGGAGGAGCAAAAGGTTTTCCAGGAAAGATCTATGTGAGAACCTCGGAACATACGTTTGAGGAACGAAAGGTGGCAGCATTGGATAAAGATGCAGCGTTTGAAGATATTGATGCTGCTTGGGTAGACGTGGATGGAGATGAGGACCTGGATTTATACGTAGTAAGTGGTGGGAATGAAGAACCATTTGGAAGTGAATATTATCAAGATCGCTTGTATATCAATAAGGGAAACGGACAACTGAGCCGAGATTATGAGGCGTTACCCAAATTTAACGTAAGTGGTTCTTGTGTACGTCCCTGCGATTTTGACAGTGATGGCAATATAGAATGGTTTGTGGGAGGAAGAGTTGTACCAGGAAGATATGGGGAAAAGCCTAGATCCTTTATCTTGAAGCAAAGGGATGGGAAATGGGTGGATCTCACAGAGTCTATTGCAAAAGATCTGATGTATATAGGAATGACAACAGATGCCTCTTGGTCAGATATAGATAATGATGGGGACGAAGATTTATTGGTCATAGGAGAATGGATGGGTATTGAAATAATGGAAAATATTGAAGGTAAACTTGTTCCCATGCAGAGTAAGCTGTCTAATGCATATTACGGGATTGAACAGCTAAGCCAAATGACAGGTTGGTGGCAAAGTATTTTCAGTACTGATATAGATCAAGATGGAGATAAAGATATTTTGTTGGGTAATATGGGCTTGAATTACCCTTATGCCCCTGCTATAAACCGACCATTAGTACTTTATTCCAGTGATTTTAATCAAAACGGAAGTTGGGAGTCAATCTTAGCTTATTATGAGAAAGAACAGTTGTATCCAGTTAAGGGTCGTCAATGGATAGCTGAGCAAATTCCCGAGATCAAAAAGCGATTGACAAATTATACTTCGTATGCACAGGCAAGTCTAGAAGATATATTAGCGGGTTTTGACACTGATTCTCTTCAGCGATTAACAGCACGTACATTTGAAACGATATGGCTTGAAAATGTAGGAGATAAACAATGGAAGGTACATCCCTTTCCTTTTGAAGCACAAAGTTCCTCAACACAAGCTATCGGCGTGTTGCGTTCGGAAAAGAATGAAATCTATCTCGCAGGTAATTTATGGGATATGGATATTGAAATGTCGAGAAATGATGCTGGTATGGGCCAAAGCTATTTTATGGATAAAGATAAGCATATCTCAAAGTTACCTATTGGAAAAAGCGGATTCTTTGCTGCGGGAAATGTCAGGAAGATGTGTGTGCTCAAAGATCCCTCTCAACCTATACTGTTGATCGTGGCAAACAATAATAGTGAATGGAAGGTATTTCAAAAAAATGATATAATACCTTAAGTATGAAACAGTTTGATAGATTTTATATAATATGGATGATTTGTGTAGTTAGTATTTCCTGCGAATCATCTGTTACCCAATTTGAGCGAGTTTTACCTGAAACCACAGGGATACATTTTCGCAATACTATCCGGGAAACCGATTCTATTCACTATTTCAATCATTATTATATATACATGGGAGCTGGGGTAGGAATAGGTGATTTCAATCGTGATGGATGGGAAGACATATTTTTTACAGCCAATATGGATTCATCGAGGCTATATTTAAATAAAGGGAACTTTACGTTTCAAGATATTACACAATTATCTGGTATTAAGTCTGATTTGTGGATTACAGGTGTGTCTGTAGTAGATGTTAATCAGGACGGATGGGATGATATATATCTGAGCGTTGCTGGATATACAGAAGCAGAAAACAGACAAAATTTACTGTTTATCAATCAGGGAATAGGAACAGAGGAAGAGGGAGTCCCCGTTTTTAAGGAACAGGCTGAGAGGTATGGGCTAGCTGATCGAGGACACTCTACACAAGCTGCATTTTTTGATTTTGATAGAGATGGAGATCTTGACATGTATATGGCAACTCATGCTATGGAAGATTATTTCAAGCTCAGTAAGCTATACACTCATAAGAATGGAGAAGGACCTAGTACTGATAAGCTGTACGAGAATGTAGGGAGTGATTCGCTGGGTCATCCTTATTATAAAGATATTTCAAAACAAGCGGGAATTCTTCAGGAAGGGTATGCATTGGGAGTGTGTATTTCCGATATCAATAACGATGGATGGCCTGATATCTATGTCGCCAACGATTTTATGGGAAATGATCTCATGTATTTGAATCAGGGTGATGGTACTTTTGAAAATGTTTTAGCAAAAAGTACCTTTCAGACCAGTCAAAATGGTATGGGTGTGGATGTAGCAGATATTAATCACGATGGTTGGCAGGATATTTTAGTGCTGGATATGCTTCCCAAAGATAATTTGCGACAAAAAACCATGACCGCAGATATGAATTATGATCTGTATGAAAGAGCTTTGGGGGCAGGCTTTTCGCCACAGTTTATTAGAAATACCCTACAACTCAACAGAGGCACAAATTCAGTGGGAAATGTACAGTTTAGTGAGGTTGGAAGAATGAGTGGAGTGTATCAAACAGATTGGAGTTGGGCACCTCTGATCATGGATTTTGACGGCGATGGATACAGAGATATTTATATAACTAATGGCTTTCGTAGAGATGTTACTAATCACGATTTTAAACTATACCACAATGAATTATTAAAAAAGGATCAACTCACAGGTAGTTCTTCTGATAAACAAATTGTAAACAGACTTCATCAGTTGGATAGTGTACATCTTTCAAATGTAATGTATCACAATACGGGATCACTTACATTCAGTAATGTCACCGAAGAATGGAGGCTGGACATTCCTTCCATGTCTAATGGGACTGCTTACTCAGACCTTGACAATGACGGGGACCTGGACCTGATTGTCAATAATATTAATGAGAAGGCATTCATATTTAGAAATAATACCTGTGAAATAGGAAACAACCATATGATCTCTTTTCAGCTAGAAGGCCCAATATCCAATAGAAATGCAATTGGTACCAAATTGAAGCTTCAAACAGAAAAGGGACGTGTAATATACCAAGAGTTATATCCCATTAGAGGATATGCATCGAGTGTATCCCATCGAATCCATATCGGTATAGGAAAAGATACCCTGGTAGCGCAAGTTGATATTACCTGGCCAAATGGCATGCATACCCAATTCAATCAATTAAAGGCTGATAGCAATTACCACATTGCGTATGATGAAGCACTTGCATCTATATTTCATATGACAAGAGAACAGGCTGACAATTTCCTGTTTAAGGATGTTACTGATACATTGGGGTTAAGTTTTTTACATAAGGAAAATCACCATTCTGATTTTCGACTTGAACCGCTGTTACCTCATTTATATGATTTTTTGGGGCCGGGGATTTCAACAGGGGATATAAATGGGGATGGAAAAGATGATTGTTATACAGGAGGAGCCAGAGGACAGCCAGGAGTCATGTTTATTCAGCAGGAAAATGAAGTATTCCAGTCTGATACGTTGCCGTCTTCAGCTTTATATGAAGATATGGGCTCCCTATTATTTGATTCGGACAATGATGGAGATATGGATCTCTATGTAGTGAGTGGAGGGAGTTCCATCAAGTTTTTTCACAAAGGACACTATCAGGATCGATTGTATAAGAATGATGGGAAGGGTAACTTTTCAATAGATGAACAAGCACTCCCGGCAATGCCTACGAGTGGATCTTGTGTTGTAGGTGCAGATTATGATTTGGATGGAGACATAGATCTTTTTGTAGGGGGAAGAATTATTCCGGGTAAGTTTCCATTGTTTCCTCGAAGTTATATCCTACGAAATGAGGGAGGGAGGTTTCAGGATGTAACACCTTTAGTAGCTCCTGCACTTGTCGAACCTGGATTAATATCGAGTGCTATATGGACAGACATAGATAATGATCTGGACCCTGATCTGATGCTTGCAGGAGAATGGTCTGCAATCAAAATATTTCTCAATGATAAGGGTACATTGATCGATATAACCGAACATTCGGGCTTAGCAACTTTCAAAGGATGGTGGAATAGCATTATCGGTATTGACTATGACCTGGATGGAGATATGGATTACTTGGCTGGAAATCTAGGTCATAATCATCACTATCAAAATCAATACGGGGATGCAGTAAAGGTATATGCGGATGATTTTGATAACAATGGCAGTATAGATGCACTCATGACGCGCATAAATAATCAAAAAGAAGTCCTGGTTGCTCCTAGGGACGTTTTGATCAATCAGATGCAAGTGATGAAAAAGATATATCCACGCTTCGAACAATATGCGCATGCAGACATATCTGAAGTACTAAGGTATTTCAATCCAGATAGCATGATGATCCTGGAAGCTAACTATTTTTCTACCAGCTTGATTGAAAATCTGGGAAATGGGAAATTTCGAATGAAAGCACTTCCTGAAGAAATGCAAATGTCCCCCGTGTTTGGATCGTCATATCAGGGAATAGATGAGCTATATCAGCACACAATATTGAGCATTGGCAATCTGTACCATACAGAAGTATTAGGAGGCAGATACGATGCAGGGATAGGGCATACCTTGAAGATAGATACTATGAGTAACATGAGGTATATCTCTCCAATGCATTCGGGATTTTGGGTTCCAGGAGATGCAAAGTCATTGGTGCAATTAAGACGAGAAAAAGATGTGTTATATTTGGCAACGAGAAACGACCAAAGGTTGAAAGTGTATTCATATGAAGATGAAAGTAAGCAATTACTTATCGGACAGAACGATGTTTCTGCATTCCTGACTTATTCCAATGGTCAAACTCAGAAGATTGAATGGTATTACGGTCAGGGATATTTATCACAGTCTTCGCGGAAAATGCGTGTTCCCCCAGGTGTAATATCTATCAAGCTATGCTCATATGAAGGAAAATGTAGGGAAATTCCACATTCTCTTGACTAATACATATATTGTATCATAAAACATCTTCTATGCTTACTCGCTATAATCTCCTCATTGTAATAGGAATGGGTATATGTTCGTGTATCAACAGCAATAAGACGGTAGATACTACAATACCAGAGCGCAAGCCCAATATCATTTTAATCATTGCTGATGATATGTCATGGAATGATGCCGGAGCATATGGACATCCACATATCCGTACTCCTCATATAGACCGTATGGCTGCGAATGGAATGCGTTTTGATCAGGCATTTTTAATGACTAGTTCTTGCAGCCCGAGCCGCTCGAGTATCATTACAGGGAAATACCCTCATCAAACCAATGCTGAGCAACTTCACTGGTTATTACCTGGTGATAACATCACCTTTGTAGAGAAACTTAAATCTCTGGGTTATTGGACAGCACAGGCAGGAAAATGGCATTTAGGGCCTGAAGTGGAAGATCGTTTTGATTTGGTGAGAAAAGGAGGATCCGAAGAGGATAAACAACTCAGATCTAGAGATGGTAGCGGATGTGAGGATTGGGTGCAAACGTTGAGAGACAGACCGGAAGATCAACCTTTCTTTCTCTGGTTAGCAGCTATTGATCCTCATAGAGGCTATCAAGAAGGTATTATTGCCAACCCTCATCAGCCTGAAGATGCGGTAATTCCACCTTACATGCCTGATGAACCAGAAGTAAAAGCTGATTTTGCCTTATACTATGATGAAATCGCACGAATGGATGACTATATAGGGAAAGTCATAGATGAATTGGATACTCAAGGTATATTAGAGGAAACTATCATTTTATTTATCAGTGATAATGGGCGACCGTTTCCGAGAGACAAAACCACGCTATATGATGGAGGAATCAAGACTCCCTGGATAATGTACGGGCCTGGATATATTCCCGAGGGTGCAGTGTATCCACATCTTGTAAGTGCAGTAGATATAGCTCCTACTTTTTTAGATTTTGCAGGTATACAACCCCCCAGTGAAATGATGGGAAAGAGTTTCCAACCTGTTATTCAAAATACGGATACCATTATACGTGAAATGATTTATGCGGAAGATCACTGGCATGACTTTGACGATTATACACGTGCTGTTAGGACAGATCGTTTTAAATACATTCGGAATTTTTACCCTGAGCTTCCAAATACTCCGCCAGCAGATGCGCTGCGTAGTCCTACTTTCTCGATGATGAAGAAATTGAGAGATGAGGGAACGCTAACAGAAGTACAGCAAGTAGTTTTTCAGACACCAAGACCAGAAGAAGAATTATACGATATCGTTTCAGATCCACACGAAATGAATAATCTGGCAGATAACCCAGATTATCATGATCAATTAGATGCGTTGAGGAGTATGATGGAGACTATTCGTTCTGCAACTCAGGATTCGTTACCTCCCATTCGCACCCCCGATGAGTATGATCGGGAAACAGGAGAGAAGCTGTCAAATCAACAAATGCCTCGTCCTCCTAAAAGAGAAATGTATTCCTTGAAGTAATTTCATTCTTTCATTTGTAGACTAACAAGATAACAAAGACATGATGAATTTTTCTCGCAGAAACATGCTTAAGCGTTCAGGTGCCTTACTAGGTGGATCAATTGTAATGGGTAATACTCATATACAAGCAAGAGATAAACGGGAAACTGACCCTTTCTCCTATTGTCTAAACGTAAGTACGATCAGGGGGCAAGAATTAGGAGTGGAACAAGAAATAGATATTGCGGGTAAGGCAGGGTATGATGGTATAGAAATATGGATCAATGGTGTAGAGAAATATCTGGATGAGGGTGGAAAACTAAAGGATTTAGCTCAAAGAGCTAAAGGTTGGGGGTTGAATATTGAGAATGCTATAGGTTTTGCCAAGTGGATTGTAGATGATAATACCGTAAGAAAGGAAGCCTTAGAACAATTAAAGCGAGAAATGGATATGCTAGCTCAACTTGGATGTCGCAGAATAGCGGCCCCGCCTGCTGGTGCAACAGATAAGGCTGGCCTCGATTTAGATCATGCTGCATCTCGGTATCATGAGATATTAGAACTCGGAGATAAAATGGGTGTTGTACCTCAATTAGAGGTGTGGGGTTTTGCAAAAAATCTGCATAAATTAAGCCAGGTATTGTATGTCGCATCTGAAGCGGGACACCCATCGGCGAGAATCTTACCTGACATCTATCACTTATATAAAGGAGGATCTGATTTTGATGCATTATCTCTGATCAGCGGTAAGTCTATCGAAATATTTCACATGAATGATTACCCATCCTCTCCTTCCAGAGAAGATATGGATGACAGTCATCGAGTGTATCCAGGGTTAGGAGTTGCACCGGTGAGCGACGTACTTCGTTCTCTACACAGAATGGGAGGCAGCAAGGTACTATCACTAGAACTATTCAATCGATCGTATTGGAAAGAAGATCCTTATACAGTGGCGTTACAAGGTCTTCAGAGTATGAGATCAGCTGTACGCCAGGCCATGAAAGTCTAAATTTGATTTACTACTATTCAAATACATGAAACATATCTTAAGTATTCTCTTTTTCTCTTGTATTCTAACTAATTTGATAGCTCAGAGGGTAGAAACTATTGTCTATAAAAAGATTGACACAGTTGTCTTAACGATGGACATCTATTATCCTGAAGATTATTCACAAGATAGTAGCTATCCTTCTATTGTGTTTTATTTTGGTGGAGGTTGGGTAGGAGGGAATAAATATCATTTTGAGCCCCAGGCAAAATTTTTTGCGCGTAGAGGTATGATCTGTTTTACACCTGAATATAGAATTTTTTCAAAACATAAGACTCCTCCACAGACATCAATTGAAGACGCACGTTCTGCGATGAAATGGATAAAAGCAAGAGCTGATAGTTTGGGTATAGATATGAAACAAATAGTTGCCGCAGGGGGATCGGCTGGAGGACATCTCGCTTTATGTACTGCGTTGATTACAGAATTTGATGATCCCAATGATCCTCCATCTATAGATCCCATACCTACGGCCATGATATTATTTAACCCTGTTGTAAATACAACTCTCGAAGGCTATGGATCTCAGAAATTAGGTCCGGATACCCTGAAAGCATCTCCTTATCATCATGTGAAAGAAAATACCCCTCCGATGATAATTTTTCACGGGACTATGGATCAGACTGTTCCATATTCTAATATCGTGGATTTACAAAGAAAAATGGAGGATATGGGAAACTATTGCAAGGTGGTTCCCTTCAAAGATCGAGCACATGGTTTTTTTAATAAAGGGAGAGGGAGCGGTTTGGATTATTTAAGGACCTTAGTGAAGGCAGACAAATTTTTGAGAGTGTTGGGATACCTGGGAGGAGCATAAGTCTACATTTTACCAAAAGAAATAGAGAGGAAAATGGGAAAATATAAATACATGGTAAAAAATATAACAGTGTTATTGTGGGTTTGTTTGTGCACGAGTGAGTTACTTTTTGGCCAAACCTACCCCAATATTCAGGGGGTATTTCCCCATATGACGGTCAAATCCCGTAATCTGGATGCCTCTAGGTCAGAGACAGGGATTGGGGCGTTGCTTCCCTGGGCAGATAAGTTATGGGTTATTTCTTATGTGGCGCATATACAAGGGGCAGGTATTGGCTTGTATGAAGTAGATGAACATCTCAATTTTAGGTTACATCCTGAATCCTACACGGGGACCTATGCCAATCGAATGGTTCATCAACCTTCTAATCAAGGGATTATAGGACCTCATATTATCACTGCAAAAGGAAAGGTAACTACATTAGATATCATTAAGGATCATCGTTTGGCTGCATGTATGGATCATTTAGAAACCCCAGATTCGATGGTATACTTTCTTACTATGGAAGGTCTATTATTCGAAACCAATGTATATACCTATGAGTCCCGTCAACTATTTGACTTAGTCGCAGAACTCAATATCCCTCAAGGTGCGAAATCTCATTTCAAAGGAGGATACACGGGAGCGGGAAGAGTAGTAGTAGCAAATAATACGTATCACGAAGAAGAATATACCAGGGAGAGAAGTGCAGGAAGATTGGCAGAATGGGATGGGAAAGAATGGACCATTATTTCAGAGAACCCTTTTGTAGAAGTGTCTGGAAAACATGGATGGGGGGAGGGAGAATATGGAGATCCCATTTATGCCTTGGGTTGGGATCAAAGTTCTGTTCTATTCAAGCTCTATGCCGGAGGATCATGGAAAACCTATCGTTTACCTAAATTTAGTCAGGCGTATGATCACGCCTGGAATACGGAATGGATGCGAATACGGGCTGCTCAAACAGAGCGATATCTGGTTGATATACATGGCTTGATGTATGAGTTGCCATCGACTATCTATGAAGGTAAGCTGAATGGGTTGAAACCCATTTGTTCGCACTTGAGGATCATTCCTGATTTTTGCTACTGGCAAGGGATGTTTGTCTTGGCCGGGGATCAAGTCGATGCCACGCAGGGGCAACCTCAATCGGGGTTGTGGTTCGGTAATATTGACGATCTATGGAACTGGGGAAAGCCCACGGGTTTTGGGGGCCCCTGGTATAAAACCGATGTCAAAGCTGATGTGCCATCAGATCCCTTTATCATGATGGGCTTTGACCAGAAGATATTGCATCTGACACATGATTCAGATAATCCTGTAACCCTTACCATTGAAGTGGATTTTATGGGAAGAGATGAGTGGCATGTTTATCATGAGATTACACTTGAACCTGATAAACCTTATTTACCATATATTTTCCCAGATGGGTTTCATGCGCAATGGGTGAGACTGAAGGTCAACCAAAGTATCAATATGACCGCATTTTTTGTCTATCAATAAATTGAATATGAAAATAATTTTAGCAAGTATTATTTGGAAGCTATGTATCACACTCCTGATTGGAGGTATCATTGGATGTATTTCTTCTTGCAATTCTCCACAGCAAACAGGGAGTGCGGATGTTGAAACAAGACCACCAAATATCGTCATTATTTTCACAGATGATCAAGGCTATCAAGATGTTGGGGTATATGGTTCACCAGATATACAAACACCTCATCTCAATCGTATGGCTAAAGAGGGGGCTCGGTTTACTAACTTTTATGTAGCTCAACCTGTCTGTTCTGCATCGAGAGCAGCATTACTTACAGGATGCTATCCCAACAGAGTAGGAATTTCAGGAGCACTTGGACCCAATAGCGATCGGGGATTGTCTCCTGCTGAGATGACGATTGCAGAGCTTCTCAAGCAAAAGAATTATGCTACCGCAATATACGGAAAATGGCATTTAGGTGATTTGCCTCCTCATCTTCCTACTCAACAGGGATTTGATGATTATTATGGTATCCCTTATTCTAATGATATGTGGCCTTATCATCCAGAGCGTCCCGATGGTTATCCTCCACTAAAGTTGATGGAAGGAGACAAAGTGATTGATACCTTAGAGGATCAGCGTATGATCACTACAGAGTATACAAATCGCGCTGTAGATTTTATTGATCAGCATAGTGATCAACCCTTTTTTCTGTATCTGGCTCATAGCATGCCACATGTTCCACTATTTGTATCTGACAAATACAAAGGGAAGTCGGAAAGGGGATTATATGGAGATGTCATCATGGAAATAGATTGGTCTGTCGGAATGGTCCTGGAAGCACTGGAAAGGAATGGTATAGACGATCGAACACTCGTTGTTTTTTCTTCTGACAATGGTCCCTGGCTATCTTATGGAGATCATGCTGGAAGTGCTTTACCGCTACGAGAAGGGAAAGGTACCAATTGGGAGGGCGGAATCAGAGTTCCGGGTATTATGCGTTGGCCCGGAAAAATTTCCGAAGGAAAAGTCATTCATCAACCTACAATGACAATAGATATTTTTCCTACCATTGCAGAAATTACAGAGACCTCGCTACCTCAACAAACCCTTGATGGTAAAAGTATTTGGCCTATGATTACAGGAGATTCAGAAGTTCAAAATCCTCATGATGCATATTTCTTTTATTACAGACAAAACGAATTGCAGGCTGTGCTGTCGGGTGATGGAAGATGGAAATTATATTTTCCTCATACGTATAGAACATTAAATGGAAGAGAAGGCGGAACAGGAGGTATGCCGGTGAAATATGAATACAATGAGATGGAGATGGAGTTGTACGATCTTGAAAATGATATAAGTGAAACAACTAATGTAATTCAACAGTATCCTGAAATAGTTGATCGACTTGTACATTTGGCAGATAGTTGTAGACAAGAGCTAGGAGATAAACTTACAGAAATAGAAGGAAGTGGTATACGCATGTAACCTTATGTATGGTTGTAGACAGATAAGATTATATGACGTTAAATGTATTGGGAATCAAATGCATGAAACTGCACTATTTTTTTGATATATATTCTAAACGCCATTTTCTATTTTTGTGGTACACGCTATGAAAGCATACAGCCAGTAAGGGAGATTGAGAAGTTGGGTATGTATAATGAAGAGGGATAATATGTATATTTTATGCAACACATATAAATACAAAAGGGTTGTAGTAAGTTGGCTTTTGGTCTTGTCTGGATTGACTTTAAAAGCTCAATATAATCTCACAGAAACTATTCGTTTGCATGAGCAAGCAAAAAAAGCCATAGAAGAGGACCAACCCAATGAAGCTATAGCACTTATCGATAAAGCACTAAGGAATACTATTGGTTCTGAAGAATACGATCAAATATCTGAAAGTCATCTTATTGCTGCCAAAGCTTATTTGAAAGCTGGTCAAGAGGCATCCTCTCTGAGGTCTTATTTCCAGGCCTTGAGTGCATTAGAGAGGATAGGTGAACCTGCTGCAATTGCTTCTGTTAATTCTGAAATTGGATTATTGTATGAAGAGATGGGGCTTCCTGAAAAGTCTGTTGAGTATTTTCAAGCAGCTTACCAGACGCGAGATGTAATGGCTGATACACTGGGTAAGCTCCAAAGCTTGGAACAATTGGGGCGATCATATATGGCCATGGATTCACTGGACGATGCATTGATCTATTATTCCCAATTGTATGATCATTATGAATGGTCTGGTAACCCATTGGAAATGGTCAAGAGCCTACATTTTCTGGTAGAAATATTCAAACGTAAAAATCAGTATTACAAGGCTTTAGGCCACAACGAGCAAATCTATGATTTAGCCAACGAGATAGGTGATTCTGCAATGATTGTATCAGCCATCAATAATCTCGGGTTTAACTTTAGCTATATTGGTGATTATGAGAGAGCTATTGCACTATTTCATCAAACATTGGAAATGGACCTAAGGAGTGGTGCTGGCTTGAAAAGCCTTGTGAATGACTATATCAATTTGGGAATTGCGTATCAACAATTGGGTGATACCGAGGAGGCATTATCCTTACTTGAGAAAGGACTTGAATTGTTTAGAGACGAAAATCAGTTACCTACTGAGGCCGCTAAACTTTGCAATACAATTGCTGAGATTTATTTGGGAATATCTGAATACAATCAGGCAAACTATTTCAGTCAACAGGCTATTGACTATTCGAAGCAATTGGGAGACGCAGAATCATTGAAAGATAGTTATAGGATATATTCTTCTATTCAGCAAGCACAGAATAATAACAAACAAGCACTTGAATATTATCAGGCATTTATACGTATCAGAGATTCATTGGAGTTGCAAGATGCCTTGCAGAAACAGGAGACATCCCAGCAGCAGATATCCATGGAAAAATTGGAGAAAGATTTAAAATTATTGCTTGCAGAGGAAGAGATGCGTGACTTGCAACTAAGACAACTTCAGCTAGAGAGAGAAAAACAGGAAAATGAAAATCAGCTTCTGCGTCGAGAAAAAGAACTACAGGAAATGGCACTTACGCAAGAAGCTACAGAGAAAGATCGAGCATTAAAAGCCCTTCAATTAGCCAGAGAGCGTATAGAGGCTCAAAAAAGAGAGCAAGAGATTGAAAGATTGCAACAAAACGAACGCCTTCAGGCCATGAATTTACAGCAGAAAGAGTTGGAATCTCAACAACAACAGCAGGAATATGAGATGTTAAGGAGTAAGAATCAGCAGCAGGAAATTTTACTCAAATCAGAAAAGGCCAAACAAAAATATCTATTAATTATTTTGGGACTAGCTGTTGCTGTAATTATTCTTTCTACAATAGGCTTTTTCCAAAACCGAAGAAATAATCGACGACTTGCAAGACAAAAAACAGAAATTCAAAGCAGTAAAGATGAACTGGAACATACGTTAAATGATTTACGCACAACTCACAATCAATTACAGCAGGCTCAAACCCAATTGGTAGAAGCCGAAAAGATGGCATCTTTAGGTCAATTGACAGCTGGTATAGCACATGAGATCAATAATCCTATCAATTTTGTTAGCAGTAATATTTCTCCCCTTAAACAAGATGTTAATGAATTACATGAGCTTATACAAAAAGTCAAGAATCTTCCAGCACAAGCAGATAAAGATCACGCTATTCAAGAGATCGATAGATATTTAGATGATATTGACGCCCCTTACCTATTCAATGAGATACAAGAACTATTGTCAGGTATAGAGGAAGGAGCCAATCGTACAAAAGATATCGTGGTTGGATTAAGAAATTTTTCCAGGTTAGATGAAGAAGAATTTAAAGAGACGGATATCCATCAGGGTATCGATTCTACGCTCACCTTACTCAATTCTCGGATGAAGCGTCGTATCACAGTTCATCGCGATTATCATCCCTTACCCCTTGTACAATGTCTTCCCGGTAAGTTGAATCAGGTATTCATGAATATTTTAACAAATGCCATACAGGCAATAGAGGGCAAGGGGGAAATATTTATAGCTACTCGGAACATATCAGCATCAAATGGGCTTCACCCCGTTGATAAGGTTTCTATTTCTATAAGAGATACGGGGATTGGAATGGAGGAGGGTGTTCGAAAACGTATATTTGACCCATTTTTTACTACAAAAGATGTAGGACAAGGTACGGGTTTAGGGCTTTCGATTTCTTATGGAATTATTGAACAACATCATGGACATATTGATGTAAAAAGTACTCCGGGAGAGGGCACGACATTTTGTATATATATACCTGTAAAGCAAGGTTAACTCAGGAGTTTACGAATATCGGTTACAATGTTTGTTCTACAAGTGTTGATAAAATAAAAATAATTTGTATATTTGTTCTACAAGTAATTAAGAAATGAAAGGATTAGGTTATTTGGAAGAAACTGTATTGTTATTGATGATGACGATGAAAGAAAAATCTTATGGTTATTCTGTTAGCTTGGCTTATCAATCACACACGGGCAAGTCTATTTCAATTAGCGCGATCCATTCTGTTTTATCTCGTCTGGAAAAGAAAGGCTATTTAGAAAGCTATATGGGGGAGGCAACTTCGCAAAGAGGGGGGAGAAGAAAGCGAATATTTGAAGTTACTCCTGAGGGAGTTGCAGTGATTGCAGACATTAAAACATCACGGGAGAAGCTTTGGAAGCTTATTCCATATTTAAAATAAGTATGAATAACCAACATCCACCGAAATGGGCGGATCGTTTTTTAGAATGGTTTTGCTCTGATCAACTCATAGAAGAAATACAAGGAGACCTACATGAAGCTTTTGAACATCGAAGAAAAATACATGGACACATAAAGGCGTCTTGGATGTACATATCCGATGTGCTAAGCTTTTTTAAACCTTATGCTTTTGAAAAATATTCCAGAGTCAAACAATTCTTACCAATGTATAAAAATTATTTGAAGATCGCTATTCGAAACATTCTCCATCGTAAAGGATTTACATCTCTACATCTCTACATCTCTACATCTCT
>CAZZEC010000028.1:0-12535 GCA_964652565.1 uncultured Bacteroidia bacterium | reverse complement strand
ACATTCTCCATCGTAAAGGATTTACATCTCTACATCTCTACATCTCTACATCTCTTAGGGCTATCATTAGGAATGACTTCGGTAATGCTGATTGGGTTATACTTACAATACGAATATAGTTACGATCACTCTGTACCAGGATATCAACGCGTGTATCGTTTGACAAACCAATACAGAGATCAAAGCTATGCCTGTATGTTGTTTAACGATTATTACAATTCTACAAGGGAAACACAATTGCGATTGCCAGAGCATTTGAAGAAATATGATGAAGTAGCGGAAGCGTGTCATTTTGTATTGTCCCAATCAGCTATAGTCGGTGAAGAACGTCTGTTTATAGAATCAGATGAGAGAAAGGAGGTTGTCGATAACATATTATATACTAATACTGGAGAGGAATTTCAGGAAATATTCCCCCAAAAATTTATTTTAGGTACGCCAGGTTCAGCTTTTCGAGGTATTAATCGCCTTATTATCTCAAAGTCTACAGCAAAAGATTGGTTTGGAAAAACATGGGCTGATCAGGAGATACTTGGAAAATTATTTACCCTGAGTGATAATGTATATGAATTAACTGGTGTAGTAGAAGACCCTCCAGGGAATCTACATTTCGATTTTAACTTGATACTCACCGTGGATCGTATTCCTAGTTGGGGAGCTTATTCTTATATTAAATTAAAGCCCAATACAAATGTGGTTTCAGTCATCGATCGTCTAAATAAAGAAAAAGAATTAATATATCCTCGTTTAGCAGATACCGAATTGGATAAAGGGATAACAAGTATTGCGTTACCAGACATTCATTTTACCAGAGGAACGTTATATGAACTCAAAGGAATTGCTAATAAAGAATATTTGATCACTTTTGGCATAGTTCTCATAGTTATCCTTATTATCATTTGGACAAATTATACAAACCTTGCAATCGCGATGTATCAAGATCGTCAGAAAGAGTTTGGTATGAGGAAGGTGATGGGAGCACGTACGATGGATATTTCTTTCCAATTACTCTTGGAATCGGTTTTACTGGCATTTCTTTGTTTTCCCATTTGTTGGCTAATTCTCCAATATACATTACCACATTTTAATCAATTGATGAACATTGATCTGCCTATCAATATATTAAATAACGTATATACAGTCATTATTCTCATTTCTCTCCTGATATTATTTCTTTGCCTGACATGGGCGAAACTTCTCCCTCATTTACTTCTGGGGGAGATACCATGGTTTTTGCAAGATATAATGAATGGAAAAACAAATTCCCCTTTATTGCATACAGGGTTAAAGGTAAATGGGAAGTGGAAGCCCTATCTATTACCGATACATTATATAATCTAGCGATTACGCCTGATGGGAATCGCATTATTTTTAAAAAATATGAGTACCCAAAAGGAGAAGAGGTAAGTAAAACATACATTGTCGACCGAGAAGGACCTTCTTGGGGGACCCCAAAAGAAGTGAATACATTATATAATATAAATGCTGGTTATTTCCAGCCATTATCAGACAAAAGCCTAGTGATGTTTGCAAGATTACCTCGCCCTGGTATATATATATCCTATCCAGATGATGAAAAGATCTACAGTATTCCAAAGTGGGTTGATGACATGCTTGTACCGGATTCCACAACTTCGTTCGACGCTTTTTTGAATAAGAAAAAAAACAAGTTGATCATTACAAGAGCAGTATACAAAAAAGACGAAGAAACAATTGGCCCTGATGGTTTTTTTTACTATCGCAAAATTAATGGGGAATGGTTGGAAAGTAAGAGATTACCACTGCCATATGGTTGGGGAGCAACCGTCACTTCCAATGATGAGTTCATTTTTGTCAGAAATAGAAATTTGCAAATATTGCCTTTAAGTGATCTGGAGATAAGCTGGTAACCGGAAGGTAAGTATTAGGAATGAGTTCTCTTGATATTATTTTTCCGTAGTAATTATAAGTGGGGGATAAGATCAATGAAGAGAAGTTAACAGCCAAATAAATATATAGGTATTAACTTTTTATAAATTAAACTTTTGAGCAAGTATACTATGTCAATTTAATGTAATAAAAAAACCAGCCTTCCCAATAGAACACAAGTTTCACAATTGGGAAGACTCGATGTTTAACTCAGCATGTTATCTTCGAGGACGAGCCTCTTTTACCACAATATAACGTCCATCTAGTTCAGACCCATCTAGTTCACTAATAGCAGTTATGGCCTCTTTCTTTTCTGCCATCTCTACAAATCCAAATCCTCTGGAATGTCCTGTAAATTTGTCCATGATTACATTTGCAGAAACCACTTCTCCAAAAGGTTCAAAGGCATCTCTAAGGTCTTCACTTTCAGTATCATAACTGAGTTTTGCAACAAAAATGTTCATAATTTAATTTTAAGTAATATAAATTTAATAATACTTCCATATAGGAAATATTTTACGTGAGTTCAGTTTAAGCATCTACATGCTAGCAGATCTGACAACAATACATTCAACAGGTAATTTAATTCTTACGACCAGCGAGGAGGGAAGAGAAAAACTTGAAGATTAACATAAAATCGTCAGCACCTATATATTAAAGCACTCAATGTAAATACAAAGGTAGTAATTTTTTAATCAATTAGAAAAATAATATATCAGGGTAAACGCACTAAAATTATTGACAGCTAGAGGTCCGAGGCTTACATTGATCCAATGTATACATATTTTATTCACAACCGATTAAAAATAAATTATTCATGAAAATAGGTGTGTTCGCTCTGATTATATATTAAGGGAAGATAACGCCCTCAAAATCAGAAATATTGACTTTAGGTACTTTCGCATTGAAGTTTTTGTTCACAGCTTCAATGAAAATATTGGTAACGTAGGAATTACCCCTGGGAGTAAGATATTTACCATCTAATGAAAATATTCCTCCACTCAGATATTCACCTGAGATGTCCAGTCCATCTACGGTAATCCCTGAAAGCGTAATGTTGCGAAAATAATTATGTAAATCTACGCTAATTAAATTTATTCCTGATTGCTCACTATACCCTCTAACTAATTGCTGAATAGCGAGATTATAACCTTCAATAAATGTTTGGATTTCTTGTACTTCATAAGCATCTACTACCCATTGATCTTCAATAGCATATTCCGAAGACAGTCCCCAGGAACCATTACCATCTATTTGTTTACCAATAAGTGAATCTGCCGACAACAAGATAAGGTCATTCTGAGATGCTTCTCTGATGTTCAATTCTCCGTTAGTATTGTGAGCTTCAATGAATAAAGGAGAACTCAGACAATTACTTCCTCTGACATACATGTGAGATGTTGAGGCAAAATAAGGAAATGTTGTTACATCAGGTATATTGCCGACGAGAATGGTTACGTTATTTTTATAGGAAACGAGGGAGTCAATAAGATTTTGTAATAAGTCTTTGTATTGATCTGAAGATAAAATATCATTGTTTAATTGTGAACCAGTTTCAGCATAGCGTAAAATAGATTCAGTACCTATCCATATAGTATAGAAATTGGAGGGGTTGGCAGATATAAGTTGATGATAACTCGTGGGTTGCCCGGGTGTTATAATCCGTTGTAAAAAGGAGTTATCAGAAGAGAAATCTGAATCAGCAAAATCTGATAGTTGTAATCCTGGTATTCCCAAATTGTGAAATGGACCTTTATCTGATATGTTTTGATCTAGAGAGCCATCTGAAGGTGTGGTCTCAATAACAGCCTTTGGAGCACCCTCGGGACATTCTGAAGAGATTACCTGTATGAGAGACTGGTAACCAGTTCCATTTTTGTCTAGTAAAGGTTGTTTAAAATTAAGGGTCCTTACAGTACTAAGTTGATCTGAAAAAAGCTTGGGGTAGGAGACTTGTTGAACGTCTTGATACAATGCATTATTACTGAATCCTGCTGCATATCCATCGCCTAGCGCAATATATTGCTCAATCTGTAAATTTCCCAAATTGATATCTGAATCGATTTCAGGGTTGCAAGCTTGCAAAATACATACACACAATACTGAACAAGCAATATAAATGTAGCGTGTAGAAAATAGTTTCATATAGAATAATACTACAATGGTTTACTTATACATCGAAATTATATATCAATCCGTTGACCCATTTTGAAAAAATATATTATACTAGAAGACATAACTCACGCCGACTCCCAGAACATTAGTAAAGGTCTCATACAGCCCGCTAAAGTTTTTTTGTTGAAATTCTCCGAATGTTTCAGGAGAATATTCAAACTTATAGGCGATATCTATCTGAAAATGATTAAATATAGAACGCCCATATCCCAGGGTCATAGCGATTTTGTTCACATCAGGAAGTTCTGGAGATACATAATCTTCTTTTACTGGTGATTGGTTATAAATTGCACCAAATCGCAAATAACTCGTGGGATTCATTTGATATTCGACTCCAAGCCTGACTGCTAAAGAATTTTTAAAATTTCTATCTATCACATCATCTACATCTCTGATCTGTACATCGGGATTTTGTAGATTGATAGGTATCTCATCATATACATTCCAACGCGTAACATTAATATCTATTGCTGCAATGAGATCATTTCTTAATTGATAACTCATCCCAACACTAAATATACCAGGTAAAGGTAAGGTAGAATTGAATACAGAATCTTTTTTGTATTCATTGAGTTGGGATACAGGTACATTAAAATTTAGTGTGCCTTCATCGATGGTTATATCTACCCCAGAGCGATAATTAACACCTAAAGAGAATCGAGGATTGGGTCTAAAAAAGAACCCAATATTGTATCCTATCCCATTTCCACTTCCGCCTATTTCAACCCAAGAACCTGTATTATTTTTACCAATAATAGGGAGGCTTTTTCTTATGAGGAAATTACCTAAACTATACACAAATCCAATTCCGACACCCATACGGTCATCGATACGGTAGCTGACTGTGGGTTGAATGTATAGTGAATTGACCGAAGACTCTTGTACGATAGATTTACCCTTCCAATCATCATCCCATCTCGTTTTGTAGCCAAATGGAGAATGAACACCTATTCCATAGGTAAATCTACTTCCAGGTTTTCTCCATGTGGCAAAAAGTGAGATGGGAGTAATAAGTACACTGTCCATATTTTCAGATTCTGCTGCAAAACTTTGTGTGTTGAAATTTTGCGCTCTAAACGTAGTGGAAGGTTTCACAAAACTCGCGCCCAACTGGATGTAGTTGTATTTGATAAATCCCATGGCACCAGGATTTAGATACACTGCATAGGAATCAAATGCTGTAGCAATACCTGTATACCCCATACCAAGTTGGCGATATCCACTCAGTGACAGTTCGAACCCACCCCCACCATATGAGTATCCTGTATTACCACAGAATAACAATATTCCCCATAACAAAAATATATGTCTAATCATCTTCAACGTCTAAATAAAACTATATGGCAATATAGATAGCTTCAGTATAAAGTGAAATGATAATTATTGGGACTCTATGAAATGGGAATGTATCCATCATGCAAAAGAGGCTAATCTGGCATTTCTTTTGGCATATCTTCGATAATATTTGCGGATGTGTGAGTTAGCGGGTAATGAAAGATCAGGGTCTTGTTGCTGTAAGCTGAACGCTACTTCTCTGGCTACCTGTAGAATGGATTGATCTTCTGCTATATTAGCGAGGGCAAATTCAGGTATTCCACTTTGTCTGGTACCTAAAAAATCCCCTGGTCCTCTAAGCTTTAAATCGATTTCTGCAATGTTAAACCCGTTATTTGTCTCAGCCATAGCTTTTAACCTGGCTCTCCCTTCATTCGAAACTTTTTTGCCTGCCATTAATATACAATAGGACTGATCTGCCCCTCTACCTACTCTCCCTCTCAATTGATGGAGTTGGGATAGGCCAAAACGTTCTGCATTTTCTATCAGCATGACAGTTGCATTGGAGACATCTACACCTACTTCTATCACTGTTGTAGATACGAGGACCTGTGTTTCATTTTTTACAAATCGCTGCATCTCGATTTCTTTATCTTCGGGGTTCATCCTTCCGTGTACCAGTCCTATTTTGAAGGGAGCAAAGTATTTCTCCATGAGATGCACACCTTCAGTAGCTGCTAACAGGTCTAATTTTTCAGATTCTTCTACCAAAGGATAGATAACATATGCCTGTTTGCCTTGTTCGATTTGTTTTTTAATAAATCCCAGTACTTCTAGACGCTTTGATTCACCTCTTACCATAGTTTGAATTGGCTTCCGGCCTGGAGGGAGTTCGTCAATAACTGATACATCAATATCTCCATACAAAGTCATTGCTAATGTTCTGGGAATAGGAGTTGCTGACATGAGGAGATTATGTGGAAATGGTGCTGCTTTTTGCCATAGTCTGGCGCGTTGCATCACCCCAAATTTGTGTTGTTCATCTACTACAACTAGACCTAAGTTTGCAAATTGAACGGGTTCTTCAATCAATGCATGGGTGCCAATGACTATATCTACAGTACCTTCAGCCATGGCTTCTAATATGATATTCCTTTCTGACTTTTTTTGTCCACCTACGATCAATCCTACCTCGATGCCTAAATCGGAAGAATACGCACTAAGCTTTTTAACATGTTGTTCGGCTAAAATAGCTGTGGGAGCCATTAACGCTGATTGAAATCCATTGTCCTTGGCCATGAGCATGGACATGAATGCCACCATGGTCTTCCCACTCCCAACATCTCCTTGTACCAATCGATTCATTTGAACAGGTAAAGCGAGATCTTTACGTATCTCTTTCAATACTCTTTTTTGCGCTTGAGTTAATTCAAAGGGTAGATGTTGAGAATAAAATGTATGGAAATACGCTCCGATATGTGTAAAAGGATTGCTGGCAAATGATTGTTTAGAATGTGCTCTTTTTTTAGCTAATAATAGTTGAAAGAAAAATAGCTCTTCAAATTTTAATCGCCTTATCGCTTGCTTTAGTTTCTCATAATCCTCGGGAAAATGAATATTGATCATCGCCTCTCGATGTGTAAACAACTTATATTCATGACAAATTGAGGTGTTGAGATTTTCCTCTATCAGCGTTTCATTTTGAATGATCAGATTTCTTATGATGGATCTTAATCCCCTCGAATCAAGTCCTACCTTGTGTAATTTGTCATTCGAGGGATAGTAAGGGGTAATTCCCTGGCTAAATCTTTGGTCATCCCCTTGTTGAGTGAGATAATCTATTTCAGGATGAGAGATTTGTAATCTACCACCATAGCGTGTGGGTTTTCCAAAAATAGCAATCTCTTCATGAGGCTTCAAGGATTTTTCCAGCCATTTTATTCCCTGAAACCAATTGAGTTCTATAAATCCTGATCCGTCTGTAAAGGTTGCAGTCAACCTTCCTCTTCCTCGTTTGCTATCTACACGACTGATTTGGGTTATTTTTCCCAGTAAAGTTACCTGATGTTCGCTACCAGTAAGATTGTGTATGTTAGATACGTTACTTCTATCTACATATTTTCTAGGATAATACGAAAGAAGCTGTTCGTATGTAAATATGCCAAGTTCTTGTTGGAGAACAAGCGCACGTTTGGGTCCTACTCCCTTGAGATATGTTATTTCTTTATCCCATATATTATTCATATTCAGCAAACTTATAGTGAGAGATCGGATCATTGAACTGAGGCTGTAGAATTATATTCGGGGGTTAGTGATCCAGGAATATATAGATAAATATATTTTAATATATGAAATAAAATTTATTATATTTGTACATTAATATTATCGAATTTATTTTGTGCTATTGAAAAGCTAATGATCAAAAATTTAGCATTAGACTTTAGGTAAAAATATGAAATTATTTTGTTTTCATCGATTGTTGCTAACAATCATAGGATTTTCCTTGCACAGTATACTTACTATTCACCTTCAAGCTCAGTGTATGTTAGAACCAGTCTCTCTAACAGTTAGGGCAGAAAAAGCTGATATGATAGTAGAGGGGAGGGTAGTGGCACAGAAGTCATTTTGGAATACAGACTCTTCTGGGATATTTACTTCTCAGGTTATTAGGATTTACAAGATATTAAAAGGACAATCTGGGTACAGGGAGATAGAATTGATTACCGCAGGCGGGAGAGTAGGTACCGATATGGAATTAGTTGAACCATCCTTACAATTACAATTACAGGAAGTAGGAGTCTTTTTCCTGAAATCTGAACAAAGAATAAAAGATAGACCTTTTCAAACCCGTACGAGACCTGTTTTTCAAGCATTTGCCAGTGTGCAAGGGTTTATTGAATACGATGAAACAACGGGATATGCACATGATGTCTTTGAAAGATACGACGATGTGAAACAAGGAATATATGAACCACTGGCAAGATATAGTAAACAAAAGTCCATAGAATTGGTGTCATACCAATTGACTCATCCCCAAAGGACTCAATCGAGGTCAACTCCCAATATTAGCTCCTTTTCCCCTCGGTCCCTATCTGCTGGTACACAGTCCATTCTTAGTATAAAGGGGCAAAATTTTGGTGTTCAAGGAAGCAACTCTAGGGTGTTTTTTGCCAACCCGGATAATGGTGGAGGCTCTTTTATTGCAGTTCCAGAGGTTGATATTGTGTCCTGGAGTGATAGGGAAATACAAGTCAAAGTACCTACCTCTGCCGGGACAGGTAGGGTTAAGGTTAGCAATGACACTGGTAACGAAGCTATTTCGTCTTCCAATTTAACTATCATTTACGCTCAGTATACAGTGTTACACAATGGAGCGAGCAGACCAGTTCTGTTAGCGGACAGAAATGGTCAGGGAGGGTATACTGTACAATATGGAATCAATACAGCACACAATGGGATAGATTTTACCACAAGAGCAAAACAACCATTTGAGCGGGCATTAAATGCCTGGCAATGTAAAACGGGATTTAATATCTCAGTTGGGAATACGACTACGGAAAACAATCCTAGCGGTAGTAATACGCCAAACATTGTCATGTTTGACAATGATAAAAATTCTCTTCCATTTGGTGTGTTAGGAAGGACGTATTCTGGCTTAACTACTTGTACTGGAGATTACTGGTATTTAAAAGGGTTTGATATTGTCTATAGTCGAAACATTCCCTGGCATTACGATACCTCAGATCCTTGTGTTGTTTGTTTTGATTTTGAATCGGTAACACTTCACGAGTTAGGCCACGGGCATCTTATGGCACATGTAATTAACAGAGAACAAGTAATGCATTATGCAATATCTGTAAACACTCAAAAGAGAGAACTGGATCAAATTTCGGCCATTGCAGGAGGTCAAGCTATTCTTTCGGCTTCTAATAAGGTAGATATTTGTTATACCTATATACCCGGTATGGATGTGAAGTATCAAAACTGCGAAGAAGCTACGCCTTATCTACAGGCAAAATTGCTATTGGAAGGGTATTGGCTGCCTGGAACGGATGTTATGCATACTTATTTGAAAGACCAAAATCTGTTGCCAAAACAGCAACCATTTCATGGAGCCCCTTATTATTATCAGGGTCTTGAGTCAGTCGAAAACTTTCCTGAGAATATTACGGATTGGATATTGCTTGAGTTGAGGGATAAAAATGATCAGACAACTGTCATGGGTAGACAGGCATGCCTTCTCAAAAAGGATGGTACAATTGTAAATATCAATGGTCAAACATCGATTTATTTGCCAGGTGTGGTAAATGGAGAATACTATTTAGCAGTATTTCATCCACGTCATTTGGGGGTCATATCTGGAAGTCCTATCAATTATGTACATCATCCTACAACGTATGATTTTACCATATCACAGGCACAGGCACAAGGAAACGGGCAATTGAAATTAGTAGGCAATAAATATGCATTACTCGGAGGAGATTATGATGGGAATGGTAGCATAGATATAAAAGATTTCAACTTGTGGCAGGTTAAAAATACACAATTGGGCCAGTATCTAAGTATAGATGGCGATGGTAGTGGCGATATAAATGTCCACGATTTCAACATTTGGATGCGCAATAGAAATACCGATGGATCTTCAGCTATACAGATTCCATAGGTCTCAGTTATTATTTGATCAAAAACTTTCTTGTTTTAGGTGCAGTTGCGCTTTCATTTGATTCAAACGATCCTCTAATCCAACGGGATACGTAGAGGGGTGAGCCAGTAATTTGTACTCCTTACCGAAGTTGCCAAGCTGATTCTGAGTGTAAGATCTGATTTGATGTATATTTCGCATTAAATAAACCAATTTCCCTTCATCAAATATGATTTGGAGCAATTTGTTGTGATTATGGCCCTTTACATCCAATCTTCTTCCATCAAAAGTATCAAATGTATCTATTTCATCATTCCACCAATCATTTACAATGACATCTGCAAAACTTTTTTCTTCTTTATAATAACGAATGACTTGAAGAATTCCAGGTGTCGATTCCTTGCCAGGCTCCTCTGAAAACTTCATTTTGGGTACCCAGGTGCCAGCAGGTGGTCTTACTGCAGCTAATTTATATACTCCTCCCAAGGCGGGTTGATCAAAAGCTGTTACCATTCTCGTACCAACTCCCCACGTATTAACAACGGCTCCTTTTTGCTTAAGGGTTTCGATTTGAAATTCATCCAGGTCGTTACTACCAATGATTACTGCTTCTTTGAAATCAGCTTGATTGAGGAGTTTGCGAGCTTCTTTGCTCAAATGAACCAGGTCTCCGGAATCAAGCCGGATTCCAATCATTTCAAACCCAGCTTCTCGCATCATTCTTCCCACTCTGATGGCGTTTTTTATTCCATTGATCGTATCATATGTATCTACTAAAAACACACAATTATTGGGTAATGCTTGTGCATAGGCTATAAAAGATTCGATTTCCTGAGAAAAAGCCATGACCCAACTATGCGCATGGGTCCCTTTTACTGGTATGCCCCACTTTTTGGCAGCTAGAACGTTTGATGTACCTGCACATCCTCCTATATATGAGGCTCTGCTAGCAGATAACCCTCCATCTGGCCCTTGAGCACGTCGAAGTCCAAACTCTAGTACTTCATCGCCATTTGCTGCCAGGCATACCCTTGCAGCTTTAGTTGCAATAAGTGTTTGGAAATTGATCAAATTAAGCAATGCCGTTTCTAACAATTGACATTGAATAATAGGTCCCTGAATTCTTAAGAGCGGCTCGTATGGAAATACAACACTACCCTCAGGTACGGCGTGAACTGTGCACGTAAACTTGAGGTTTAGTAAATATTCCAAAAAGCCATATTCAAATAATGGTTGTCCATCAGCTCCAGCCAATTCTGAAAGAAAAATTACATCTTCACGGCTATATTTAAAGTTTTGAAGATAGTCAATTACGGGTTTCAGACCGCATGCAACTGTAAAGCCACCTTGGAAGGGATTTTCCCTGAAAAACAGATGAAATACAGCTTCATAATTCTGCATTCCTTGCTTCCAGTAGCTATACGACATGGTAAGCTGGTACAGATCCGTAAGTAAACTATTGCTTTTGGGTTTCATTCAGAAGTATTCTAGAAAAAATTTCTCCAAAAATAAAAGGGATATGAAGTAATACAAATTCACACATTAATAAAGCCATCATCGCATCAACAATTCCTACTTTTTGTAGATTTTGGAGAGCAGTTTTTGTATCAAAATATTTAACTATTCACACTGAAGATATGTTTGCATGAAATTTTGTATTGGATATTATGTATTTAATATTATACAAGTTATGATATAAAAATACAATTGTTTACTTTTGTAATAGTATTATTCAAAATTATAACAAATGCGCCAACTAAGTTTCATTTTGAATTGTACTTGCTCTTGTGTTAGTAGTAAAATAGGTCAGATAGATCCATCTGAAAGACATCAGGATATTATTATTGTGCCTGAAGACATTCAATAAGAACTAGACCTCAATTAGAAACAGAGACATCTTAGGGATAGAATTGTTAAGATGTCTCTTGCTTTCATTCTAATCTTAGGATAGATATAATTGTGCCCGAATTTTATGTTTGAGCCACTGAGGCCTACTTATGGGTACTGTATGTTCTATTTCCTCTAACAAAAGCTCATATTCTTCTGGGTGATCTATTTTTACAAGCTTTCTGAATAATCGGAATCGGTTGATCAAAGATTGTTTATAATTATTTGAGAGCTTTTGTTGTTTAACATATCGGATAAGATTAGTTAGTTGGGGGATCAACCATTCTTTATCAGGGCCATATAGTTCATAATATGCCTGTAGAAGCGTCGATCGGGCAGGTATTTCATAAACTAGATTACTGAATTTTCTTTCACCTAAAGCGGAGATCACCTCTTCATATTCTTGTGTTGCCAGATGATATTGAGATAAATTAAAGATATAAGCCTCTTCTTGATCTTTAGCATGTAAGAGTTCTTTCAATTCATTGAGGTAATTCCATGCAGTCCTGTAATTATGCGTTTGAAGACAACTGGTAATAATGTTTTTATATTGTTGCCAATGAAGTTTATTTCTTTCAATAAGCAGCCTTTCTTTTATGGCACATTGGTATAAGTTGAAAATAGTTTGAGCTGTTTCTTCATCTCCTG
>CAZZEC010000027.1:0-47895 GCA_964652565.1 uncultured Bacteroidia bacterium | reverse complement strand
TGGAGAGGGTCGAAGAATCCGAAATGTGAATATATCGGTGGACGTCAGGGGGTGATCGTATAGCTGAAACAATGCATTGAGTGTTTCTTGATTGTATTCACCCACCTACACCTCCCTCTCCATCTACACAAACAGCCCTGCAGGGAGGAATTTGGGATATATAAATCTAATTATATATACATTTCCCGACCCAAATAGATAAGTCTATTACTCCCCTGCAGAGCTGCTCGTGCTGTTGGAGAGGGGTGAATAAGTAGCTCGACAATCCTAAAATACAGATGTAAACCCGCACTGATTGAACAGCTTCTTCAACTAAGATTCATTTTATTACACAATATTGTCTCTTTACCCATCCAATAAAAAAATCTCTACTTTTTAATTGAGAATTCACATTCATTTGTTATCATTCCAGTACAAATGTATTATCTGATAAACACACTTATGAAAACACGTATTATCCAGTATCTTCTTACATTATTTATGTTGGGAGCATTCCACAACTTTTATGGTCAAACGGTAGAGAAAATCACAATGTGTGAAGAGGTAGTAGATCGTGAACCAGTCAATGAGAAAAGTACGTTTGCGGAAGGTGAAGTAGCTGTATGCTGGTTAAAAATTGTAGATGCTCCTGTCGGAGATTCGATCTCTGTGGAATGGTATCTCAAGGATGAACTCATGTATACCAATAGATTGGCATTGAAATATGCTAGTATGCGTACATACGCCAACAAAACGCTATATCAAGCAGGTAATTGGAGAGTTGTTGTCAAATCCGATAATGGAGTGGCGCTTGCAAGTAAAGAGATAGTTGCCGCTAAATAGGGATAGATGTAATACCTATGTCAATATCTCTTTCACTACCTCTCCATGCACATCTGTCAATCGGTACCTACGTCCCTGATGCTTGAACGTAAGTCGCTCGTGATCTATTCCTAACAGATGTAGCAGGGTAGCCTGGAAATCGTGGACATGTACCGGGTCTTTCACGATATTATACCCTAATTCATCTGTCTCTCCGAAACTAAATCCCTTTCTTACCCCAGCTCCAGCCATCCAAATGGTAAAGCATCTGGGATGATGGTCTCTCCCATAATTATCAGCAGTCAATTTTCCTTGCGAATAGTTGGTACGTCCAAACTCTCCTCCCCAGATAACGAGTGTATCTTCCAACAAACCGCGCTGCTTAAGATCCAGAACCAATGCGGCAGAGGCCTGATCGGTATTTGCAGCTTGACGTTTGATTCCGTTGGGAAGTCCGCCGTGCTGGTCCCAGCCTTGATGATACAGTTGAACAAATTTCACTCCTTTTTCAATCAATCTCCGTGCAAGGATACAATTAGCAGCATAAGTGCCAGGGTCTCTGGAATCCTCTCCATACATGTCAAATACCCAGTCTGGTTCTTCTTTCATATCAACCACTTCGGGAACAGACATCTGCATACGGTATGCCATCTCGTACTGTGCGATCTGATTGTTGAGTTCGGGATCACCCGTACGAGCTAATTGCAGTTCCTGCAATTGCGAAAGATAATAAAGCATTTGGCTGCGATCACTTCTATCAAAGCCTTGAGGATCATTGAGAAATAACACGGGGTCTTTACCTGAACGAAATTGCACTCCCTGGTGTATAGATGGTAGAAACCCATTTCCCCAAAGGCGAGCATACAGAGGTTGTCCTCCTGCATTCTTCGAGATCAACACAATAAAAGCGGGCAGATTCTCATTGTCTGTACCTAACCCATAGCTCAACCACGAACCCATACTAGGTCTACCGGGTTGTTGCGACCCCGTCTGAAAAAAGGTAATGGCCGGATCGTGGTTGATAGCTTCTGTATGCATCGATTTGATAAAACACAACTCATCTGCAATGCCAGCTGTATGAGGTGCTAACTCACTGATCCATGAACCACTTTGCCCATATTGCGCGAAATCATAATGGCTTCCAACCATGGGGAAGCTGGATTGACCTGCACTCATGCCTGTCAGCCTTTGACCTTGACGAACGGAATCAGGTAATTGTTGCCCATGAAGTTCACGTAGCTTGGGTTTGTAATCGTATAATTCCAGTTGGGAAGGTCCTCCACTCTGGAACAGGTATATAATGCGTTTTACCTTGGGATGAAAATGTGGTTGCCCCAATATCCCCTTTAGCGGATCGTTAGTAAGTGTAGTGTTTCTGGCAGATAGGGGATTTACCAATGACCCTAACGCCATAGCACCAAGCCCCATCGCAGTTTTACTCAAAAACTTTCTTCGAGATATATATGAGTTATATTGATTGCATTCAAACATGATTAACAATATTATCGTTTGTAGACTGCCCCATCAAAATTCATTAATGTAGATATGACTACTGCATATGATGCGTGCTCAGCAGGTGGCAAAGTTTCATCTGTAGGATATTCACCCACGCTAATCCATCCTTTTGTTTTTTGAGGTTCCTTTTGGAATGTTTCCAATTGTTTGTGATACATCTCTGCTAACATGCTTAATTCATCATCCGATGGATACCTACTGGTTAGGTTTCTAAAGATATATATCAACCTCTCCTGTGTCGTCATATTACTCTGAAGGATCTTTTGCCCCATAACTCTGGCAGCCTCTTGAAATTGAGGATCATTCATCAAGGTTAGTGCCTGCAAAGGAGTATGCGTCTTTTGCCTCCTCACCAAACAGTAGGAACGTGTAGGTGCATCAAAGGTATTCATCGAAGGGGGTGGTACAGTTCGTTTCCAAAATGTATATAAACTCCTTCTGTACAAGTCATCTCCGTGATCTTGTACGTATGTGCCACTATTTACTTTCCAAAGACCTTTGGGTTGATAGGGCTTCACGCTGGGTCCCCCAATGTCTCTCACGAGCAAGCCACTGGCAGCCAGTGCCTGATCGCGGAGCATTTCGGCAGTCAGTCTCATCTTCGGTCCTCTTGTCAATCCCTGATTGTCAGGGTCCATCTCAAGGATGTGTACAGGAGCTTCGGATTGCTGACGATAGGTAGAAGACATAACGATCTGCTTGAGGAGGTGCTTGATATCCCAGCCTGATTCCAGACACTCGATAGCCAGCCAGTCTAGTAATTGGGGATGAGTAGGTAAATCTCCCTGATTGCCAAAATCTTCTTGAGTTTTTACTAACCCATTACCAAAACATTGCTGCCAGAGACGATTGACTACGATGCGCGCCGTCAGTGGATGTTCGGGATGAAAAAGCCATTGAACAAGTCCTAATCGATTGGCAGGCAAACTATCGGAAAAGCTCAATATATCCTGAGGAGTATTAGGCAATACTTCTTCCCCTTTCGCACTATATTCTCCACGCTCCAAAAGATAAGTAGGACGGGGTTGTTCCCGCTCATCAATAACCATTACTTCCATCACAGGTTCGACTAATGAATCATATCTCGATCGATATGTATGCAGTGCTCGTTGGAATCTTTTCAATTCAGGTTGTTGGGAGATAAAATATTCGTAGAGCGCTGCGGTATCCATCTCTGCTAACTGTGATTCTCGCGCTTCAACTCTATCCCAATAAGATACTTCCCATGGCGTCAATTCTCTATCATATACCACTAGCTCATCCACTTTCCCTTCCCTAAACCCTCTCGATCTCCATCTTGCCCCCACCTTCAAATGCGTATCCACATTCTCTCTGACGAATACAATATCTTTATAGAGTTTGTCTTGTTCTGTTTTTAATTTCGTTAAACGTCCATTCACATAGAACCGAACACCCGAAGCCCTTCCTGACCCATCATATGTAAGCATAAGATGTTGCCACACCTCACGCTCAATGGTATCTACACTCGTCATGTGAATAGCATTATATGGAAACGTGTGGGCAAGCCTGATATCCCACCGATTGCCCTCTACTGATACCTGATATCCTTTAAAATTATAGATAATCCCCCCTTTGTTGCTATGGAAAATCACACCTTCTTTCAGATTTTCCGGGACTTGTACCCAAATCCCAATAGAAAACGCATCTGACTTTGTAAAACGTCCGATGGAAGGAAAATCCAGTGCATCATCTCCATTGAGTAGTAACCCATTACCTTTCACTCCATCTATCACTGTTGGCTGCGACTCAGATTGCTTTCCTGTAACGGGATCAATGATCTGCCCATGATCTCGACCCGTATTGGATCGAACTCGTGTAATTTGAGGGGCCTCAAATGAATAATGTGCCAGTTTTCCAACAGGCTCTTCATACACAGGCTTTGCTTCCGACAACCATGTATTAAACGCTTTTTTTATGACCGGATTTGAGACGTATTGTTGTACACTATCCTCTCGCTGTTGTATTTCTTGACGCAGGAAATTCATCCTGGCTTTGACTTCATCATCTGGTAAAAGCATAGTGGGTGAGGGCATATCTACCCTACTCCACGTTATTTGTCCTGATTCGTTCACCTGATTAAAAAAGCTATATAGCGAGTAGTAATCTTTTTGAGAAATAGGATCATACTTGTGATCGTGGCAGCGAGCACATTGCATGGTAAGTCCCAGGAAAGCAGTGGCAAAGGTTTCTGTACGATCTGCGACATAAGCCACTTGAAATTCCTCATTTACAATTCCCCCCTCTGCATTCTGTGCATGGTTGCGATTAAACCCTGTGGCCAGGACCTGTTCTTTCGATGCCTCAGCGATCATGTCACCTGCGATCTGCCATGATACAAATTGATCATAAGGCATATTGTCGTTAAAGGCCTGGATGACCCAGTCCCTCCAGGGCCAGGTAGGTCTGGAAAAATCTACTGTATATCCGTGCGTATCCGCATACCTGGAAAGATCCATCCAATCGACAGCCATACGCTCTCCATAATGTGGAGATTCCAACAATCGATCTACGAGTTTTTCATAAGCGTTTTCTGAGCTATCCTGTAAGAATGCGTCGATTTCTTGAATGGAAGGAGGTAATCCTGTTAAATCGAAACTCAAGCGCCGAATCAAGGTCTCTTTATCTGCTGCAGGTTGAGGAGACAGTCCTTTAGACTCAAGTTGGGCAAGCACAAAATAATCTATGGGATTTTTTATCCAGTTTGTCTGCTCTACTGAGGGAAAATCTGACCTCTTTGGAGGTATAAATGCCCAATGGGGTGTATAGTCTGCACCCGATTTGATCCAGGCTTCCAGAATATCTATTTCTTCATTGGTCAGTGAGAGGTGAGACTCCGGAGGAGGCATTTGAATGTTTGGGTCCGTACTCAGCATTCGCTGGAAAGCTTCACTCTTTCCAAGAGAACCTTCGACAAATGCATGGCCACCGGATTCGAGCACGTGTTTTTTAGCACCCTCAGGAGTATCTAATCTCAGGCCAGCTTCCCGGGAATTTTTATCTGGCCCGTGACAGGCAAAACACTTGTCCGATAGTATGGGTTTGATGTGATAATTGAAATCTAACTCTCCAGCTACGTGTGTTGACTCTTGTTCACAAGCAATGAGGGACATCGCCATTCCAGCCATACACAGGAGAGACTGAATACCACACCATTTATTATTTCCTATATCCAATAAATTCTTCATGTCTCCTAAGTATATATATTACCCATCACTCATTCAGGCTAATATACTATTTACCACCTCCCCATGAACATCTGTTAACCGGTATCTTCTTCCCTGGTGCTTAAAAGTAAGTTTTTCGTGATCGACTCCCATGAGATGAAGCAAGGTAGCCTGAAAATCATGCACATGAACGGGATCTTTCGCAATATTATAGCTAAAGTCATCTGTTTCTCCATAGCTAACACCGGGCTTAACTCCTGCTCCAGCCATCCAAATGGTAAAACATCTGGGATGATGGTCTCTCCCGTAATTATCGGCTGTCAGTCTTCCTTGCGAATAGTTCGTACGCCCAAATTCTCCTCCCCAAATAATGAGGGTATCATCAAGTAATCCTCTTTGCTTGAGATCTTTCACCAGTGCTGCGGATGCCCTGTCAGTATCTCTGCATTGAGAGGATAGTTCTCTGGGTAGATCCGAATGCTGATCCCAGCCCAAGTGATACAATTGAATGAATTTCACATCTCTTTCTGCTAACCTTCTTGCCAATAACGCATTGGCGGCATAGGTACCTGGGATCCTTGCTTCAGGTCCATATAAGTCAAACACCTCATCTGGCTCACTAGAAATATCTAACGCCTCAGGTACAGAGGTTTGCATTCTGTATGCCATTTCATATTGAGCAATGCGTGACGGCATATCCGGATCACCCATTTCCTCCATATGTAAATGATTAAGCGCTTCAATCTTGTCCAATGCCTCCCTTCTCGCTGCTCGGGTAATACCCGCTGGATTTTGAAGATATAAAACGGGGTCTTTTCCTGATCTCAGAGGTACACCCTGGTGTAGCGAAGCTAAAAAGCCATTCCCCCATAACCGGGAATAGATAGGCTGAGGTCTTTGCGCACCTCTGGAAAGTAAGACGATGAACGTAGGCAGATTCTCATTCAAACTACCCAGTCCATAACTCACCCATGATCCCATACTCGGTCTTCCAGGTTGTTGAGATCCTGTTTGAAAAAAAGTAATGGCCGGGTCGTGGTTGATCGCCTCTGTGTGCATACTCTTGATAAAGCACAAGTCATCTACTACACTTGCGGTGTAGGGCATGAGTTCACTCACCCACGCGCCAGATTGACCATGTTGCTGAAATTCGAATAGAGAAGAAGCCAATGGAAGTGAACTTTGACCAGCCGTCATTCCCGTAAGACGTTGTCCCATTCGAACAGATGCCGGAAGTTCTTCACCATGCATCTTGGTTAATAGTGGCTTGTAATCAAATAAATCTACCTGCGAGGGTCCCCCACTTTGAAATAAATAAATGATTCGTTTTGCTTTGGGGGCAAAATGAGGAGATCCCAATGTTCCTGTAAGAGGATTGATAGCACCTCCTGACAAATCATTACCTCCACATCCCAATAGAGAACCCAATGCCATCCCACCTATTCCCATACTTAACCTGGAAAAAAAGTGGCGCCGATTCATTTGACAACAGTATTCTTTTAACTGATCTTCCATATACATTTATCCTCTATATTTGGCTTCTTCTAAGTTTAAAATAGTATTTATGACCACAGACAAGGCAGCTAATTGTTGCTGATCAAAACGAGCACTGGTAGGAGATGCACCCACTGACAGTAATCTTTCCGCCTCCGAATGTTGATTGTCAAACCTTTCCAATTCTGATTGATACAACTCCTCAAGGATTTCAACTTCTTGCTGCTGCGCGGAGCGAGAAGTAGCAAGGACAAATGCCGTCTCTATGAGTTGGGTTATATCTTCATTTTGATCCATGAGCTCTTCTGCCAACCTGCGAGAGGTCTCCATATAAATAGGGGCATTGAGCCTCAATAGAGCCTGAAGGGGAGTGTTCGTGCTTTGACGCTTAACTTCACATTGTGTTCGCTCCGGGATATCAAAGATTAGCATGCTTGGTGGAGGAATCGTCCGTTTCCAATACGTATACACACTCCTTCGATACAGATCTTGCCCGCGACTGGGCCTGTATTTATTTTCTCCAATCTGATTTGCCATCTCTTTCCATAGGCCCCCGGGTTGATAGGGTTTTACCCATTTACCTCCCACTTTTGAATGTAGTATTCCACTCATAGCCAACACCTGATCGCGCATCATTTCAGCAGATAACCTTTTGGAAGGCCCTCGGGACAATAATTCATTGTCAGGATCTTTTCTGACAAGTTTTTCATCCACTCGAGCCGTTTGCCTGTAGGTAGCAGAAGTTACCATCAGACGCAGCATGTATTTTACATCCCACCCTGATTCTATAAATTCTACTGCCAACCAATCTAATAATTCGGGATGGGTAGGAAGCGCCCCTTGATTACCAAAATCTTCAGGCGTATTTACTAAGCCCTTCCCAAATATCATCTGCCATAGTCGATTGACGGCCACCCTTGATGTCAACGGGTTTTTATCATCAAATAACCATTGAGCCAGTCCCAATCTATTTTGAGGCAATTGTTTATCAAAAGCTAAAATCACTTCTGGAGTTCCTCTTGCTACAGGGTCCATCTTAGCATCATACGCTCCCCTATTTAGCCAATAGGTAGTCTTCACTGTATCCAGCTCCTGCATGATCATCACATAAGGGATTTCCTGATCCAGGGATCTCAAGCTATCGAGCTTATTTCTTATTTTTTGAAAGGTGGAATCATAATGGATCAAATAATGTCTATACATATTCTGCTCAAATAATGAAGCAGCGTACGCTTGACGAGCATCATTATCACGATTTGCGAGTAAAGGAACTTCAAGGGTAGATAGTCTTCTTGAAAATAATCTCACCTCATCTATTTTACCCCCCTCAAATCCATATAAATTTCCCAGTACCCTCGCCCTGTGATTCCAGTTACCGATCAAAAAGTCATTCCCATTCAATATGGACTTATGTTGAAGGTTATTGTTAGTGATGTTAACAGGCTGTACTTTCCCATCAATAAATAAGGTTACTCCTTCAGCCCTTCCGGATCCATCGTAGGTAGCAAATACGTGATACCAGCGACCAGGTGCCACTTTTGCGCGAGTCTCTACTGATAGAAAGTGCTCATTGGTATCATGAAATATCCTGAATGACAACTTGTTATCCTTTGTAAGGACCAGATCATACCCCTGACGTTTCTGCTCCCCTACTCTGCGACTGAGAATACCTGCCTCACGATCGTGTATATTGCTATGATTAATCCATGCCCCTAACGAAAACTCATGATAATGATCAAAATCGCCTATCTCGCCCATGGATAAAAAATTCCTTCCATTAAATTCCAGTGCATTTCCTTTCTTTCCCTCGCTGGTCATGGGTTTACCAATGTCTGGAGGAAGATTGATGTTTACCTTCCCCAGTTTGCGAGCGTTTACTTCATTTAGAAACAGGGAATCTTCAGTATCAAAATCTACTTTTGCCAGCAATCCTTTCCATAAGTTATTTTCAAGCATTTGCTCGTTTGGATTCGTTGCTAACCACTCCTGATGTTCTCTTGATACTTTCTGTTTGAGTTGATCTTTTTCATCTGTCAACACATCCATAGGATTTTGATATACGCGCTTTTCCAGCGCCTCCCAATACGATATCTGCTTTTGTATCTCGAGGATAGTACTATCCAACAGTGGATCTTCCACTCTCATTGAAGGTTTAGGAGATTCATCAAAATAGCTGATCTTTCCACGCTCGGGAATATTATTGAAGAAGGCAAACATTTGATAGAACTCCTTTTGCGAAATAGGGTCATACTTATGGTCATGGCATCGAGCACACTGTAATGTAAGCCCAAGAAACACGGTACCAAAAGTTTGGGTTCGATCTGCTGCATATTCTGTGAGATATTCCTCTTCTATGACCCCCCCTTCTTGCGTAATCCCATGATTGCGATTAAAGCCGGTAGCCAACTTTTGTTCATAGGTAGGATTGGGTAACAAATCTCCCGCTAGTTGCCAGATACCAAATGTATCATAAGGCATATTGGCATTGAATGATTCGATGACCCAATCTCTCCATGGCCACATCGTTCTGGGCCTGTCATCCTGATAGCCGTGTGAGTCAGAATATCTCGCTGCATCCAGCCATATCGAAGCCATGCGTTCACCATATGCAGGAGAAGCTAATAAGCGATCTACCACTTTCTCATAGGCAGATTCCGAATCGTCTGAGAGAAACGCTTCAATTTCTTCCAGTGTAGGAGGTAGTCCGGTTAGATCAAATGTTACTCTTCTTAAGAGTCTTTCTTTTCTTGCCACTTCAGAGGGAGAAAGTCTATGTTGCTCCAATTTCTGAGCAATAAATGCATCAATAGGATTGATTGCCCAATCTTCAAAAGCGTGTTGAGGTATAGCAGGCTGTTCTGGGGGTATAAATGACCAATGTTCTTTCCATTTAGCGCCTTGTTTAATCCATTTTGCAATCAACGCTTTTTCAGAATCGGTAAGCGATAAATTGGATTCAGGCGGAGGCATCATTGTCTCAGGATCATCCGACAGCATCCTTTGATAGGCTTCACTTGCTTTGACATCTCCCGAAACAAAAGCATGTGTTCCCGATTCCAGCAAACTTTGCAATGCACCTTCTTCCGTGTCCAATCTCAAATCTGCTTTTCTGGCATTTTTATCTGGACCATGGCATGCAAAACACCGATCAGAAAGAATGGGCTTGATATGATAGTTAAAATCGACCTGTTCAATCTGAGAATAATCTTTTTCATCTGAGGTTTGCTGCTCTGAATGGCAGCATGTAACGATGAAGGCGAAAGTAAGAAGTGTTATAGATAATAATATGCGAAGCATTCGTCGTCCTTTTCTGTCAATATGATAAAAAATACTGAATTTCATTAAAAATGTTATGGAATTAACGTCTCTCTTTTTCTTGATAGGGTAGAGACTGCAAAATATACAGGCAAAAAAGAGGGGCATCCAGGATGCTATTCACATGAATATCCATCGGGGTTTAACCATTGGACACTCATTAGGCTGTAAAATAAAATATGTATTAATTGAGTAACACAATTTCTTTATGCGAGTATAGGGGTTACTACGTGTCCGTGTACGTCTGTGAGTCTATATCTTCGCCCTTGATGTTTGAACGTGAGCCGCTCGTGGTCTATCCCCAGCAAATGCATAAGTGTAGCTTGAAAATCGTGGACATGTACGGGATTTTCTGCAATGTTAAAACTAAAATCATCGGTTTGTCCATATGAGAATCCCTTTTTTATCCCTGCACCGGCCATCCAGATAGTGAAACATCTGGCGTGGTGGTCTCTTCCGTAGTTATCCTTGGTCAATCTTCCCTGTGAAAAACTGGTACGACCAAATTCCCCTCCCCAAACGACCAGGGTATCTTCCAGCAACCCTCTTTGCTTGAGATCTTTAATCAAAGCTGCCGAGGCCTGATCGGTTGTTTTAGCCATATTTCTGATTCCCCCAGGTAGACCTCCGTGTTGGTCCCAACCCATGTGATACAACTGTATGAACTTCACATTCTGTTCTGCGAGTCTCCTCGCCAATAAGCAGTTTGCAGCAAATGTACCTGGCTTACGTGCATCCTCTCCATACATGTCATAAATATAGTCCGGTTCGTTTGAGAGATCTACTACTTCAGGAACAGAGCTTTGCATACGAAAAGCCATCTCGTATTGGGCTATTTTCGAGGTTATGTCAGGATCTCCCCAAAGCTGTTGTTGCTCAAGATTATATTGTTCGATATATTGTAGTGTCCTGGCTCTATCTTCCCGGGTACGTCCTTCGGGATTATTCAGATACAATACAGGTTCTTTTCCTGATCGAAACTGAACTCCCTGATGATGAGCAGGTAAGAATCCGTTACTCCATGCAGAAGAATTCAAGGGCTGTGCCCCACCTCCTTTAGAGATCATTACTACAAATGCTGGTAGATTCTCGTTATCTGACCCCAATCCGTAGCTCAACCATGCCCCGATCGATGGACGACCGCTTTGTTGATGCCCTGTTTGGAACATAATGACCGCTGGCTCATGGTTGATTGCATCTGTACGCATGGACTTGACAAAACACAATTCATCTGCAATCTCAGCGGTATGAGGCATTAATTCACTGATCCATGCACCACTCTGACCATATTGTTGAAAATCATAATAAGATCCGACCAAAGGGAAACTTGCCTGATTGGATACCATTCCAGAGATACGCTCAGTACCCATCACAGATTGAGGTATCTCTTTTCCGTGGTATTTATATAGCTCGGGTTTATAATCAAATAATTCTATTTGTGAAGGGCCTCCACTTTGAAACAGGTATATCACCCTTTTAGCTTTTGGGGCAAAGTGGGGTGAATCCAGAATTCCCTTTGTGGGATCAGTAACCGCTTCGAATTGTCCTTTTGCAGATACTCCCAGAGGATTGACCAGGGTTCCAAGTGCTGCAGCACCCAGCCCTAAACCTGTGCGTCGAAGAAACTCTCTTCTGGAATGTATGCTTTGATAGTTATTACAATGGGACATATGTATGTGTATAATTGAATTCGTAGTTGGACAAAAAAATTTCTAACTCTCTCTTTCTTAAGATTAGGAATAAGATAATCTAGATATTCCTATTTAATCAATATAGCTTCATCAGTATTTAATAAACTATGCATCACTACAGACATTGCAGCTAATTCTGTTTGATTCAATGAGGGTTCTGGATGTTGTACACCAATATTCAGATATTCTTCCAGCTGTTTAGGATGATTTGAAAAATACTGGCTCTCTGCTTCGAACTGTTGTTGCAGCAATTGTTTTTCTCTTTTGCCGGGAAGTCTTCCCAGGATCGTCATGAACCCCATATTTAATGGATCATCAAGGGTTTCATCTGCCAGCAACCTTTCTGCCAAAGTCCTTGAAGCTTCAATATATTGCACATCATTCAGCAGTACCAAAGCTTGTAAAGGGGTCTGTGTAACCCTCCGCTTGACTGTACAAACATCCCTGTCCGCTATATCAAAAATTAACATAGAAGGAGGGGGTGCTGTGCGTTTCCAAATGGTGTATAAACTCCTTCGATATAAGCCCTCGCCTTCTGATTGTAGATATGGATATCTCCAAACCTTGTTGGTAATCTCATCCCATAACCCTTCAGGCTGATAAGGATACTGACTGGAGCCACCTATTTTATTAACGAGTAGACCACTTATAGCCAATGTGTTATCTCTTATGGTTTCAGCCGGCAAACGGAATCTCGGCCCTCTGGATAGAAGTATATTTTCCGGATCTTGTTCATGTATCTCGGGCTTTATAACCGATTCCTGTTGATACGTAGCAGAACTTACAATCAACTGATGTAGCGCCTTTATATCCCAACCAGAATCGATGAAATATCTGGACAGCCAATCCAGTAATTCCGGATGAGAAGGCAAATCACCCTGGCTTCCAAAATCATCCGATGTATTCACCAATCCTCTTCCAAAATGCATCTGCCAAATTCTATTCACTATCACTCTGGCAGTAAGTGGATGATCGGGTTCAAATAACCACGAAACTAAACCCAGTCTATTGGGTGCGTAATCTTCTGAATAAGCCTTGATCACCTCAGGTGTAGTAGGATACACCTGGTCCCCTGGTGCTCGATAGTCCCCTCTTTCCAACAGAAACGTAGGTCTGGGATCTTCCAGGTCGCCCATGACCATAATTTCAGGAATATCATTTACCAAATTATTTTCTTTTTCCCTCGCCTGCTTCAAATCAGACAATGCTTTTTGGTGCTTTTCTCTAAGCATAACAGATGTCAAATGCTCACTAATTAATTCCTCATATTCGTCTTTGTTGATATCTATCTCTGATAATACAGATGGTTGATGTATATATTTTACTTCCAGGGGGCTAATTTCTCTATTAAATATTATTAACTCATCCAGTCCACCGTTTCGATACACTGGGATCTTGTCTCGATAACCAAGATAGAAGCCTGCGAATCCATAGGTATGAATATCGGGTTCATAGATAATACCCTTGTATAAATGATCGTAATCTATATTCATATCTACCTGACTACCATTTACATACAACCTTATTCCTTCAGCTTTGCTGGAACCGTCATAGGTAACCGTTACATGCGACCATTTCTTTACAGGTAAACTGTTGAGTGAGGTAACTTGTATAGCATTCTGAGGCCATGAATGAGAGATAATAAATTCCAATTTATTGTCATTCAGGTTCATGGTATATCCTTTATAACCTAGCCTAAGATTTTCACAGTGATAAAATATTCCTGCATTATCGTAAACGGTATCTGGGTACAACCATAAGCTAATACTAAAGGGATCAGTACGTTCAAACTTGCCTACTTCTCCTGTCGTTTTGATAGAATGATATTCTTTGACAAATAAAGCTTTGCCAGAGGCACCTTCTCTGTGATCGGGGTTTGTAACTACAATAGGATGTTGAGTAGCCAAGTGATTGGTAGCTCGATACGTATGGCCATCTGTCGTAGCCAGATGATCAAAAGAATAGTATGCTTGCTGCGCTTCACGTATGTGTCTTTTAAACACTTGTGGCGACCAAAGTTTTTCTTCCTCGACTGATTGCCGAAGGGTGTTATTAAGTGTTTTTAGCTGTTGCTCTTGCTTTTGAATTTCGGATCTGATGTATTGATGCTTAGCAGCGACTTCATCGCTTGTCAACATCAGTGCCGGTCCGGGAGTTTGGTCAGGTCCATATACAGCGGTACCTATTTCATTTGTACTATTGAAGAAGCTAAAAAACTGGAAATATTCTTTTTGAGTGATCGGATCATATTTATGGTCATGACATCTGGCACATTCCAGTGTTAGGCCTAAAAGGGCTTTGCCAAAAGTATTGGTTCGATCAGCCACATATTCCGAACGATATTCTTCAAAGATGATTCCTGCTTCTGAATTCTTTTTGTGTAAACGGTTAAAAGCGGTTGCCAGCACTTGATCCTGAGAAGAAGAGGGAATAAGATCCCCTGCTAATTGCCAGGTAATAAACTGATCATAGGGCATGTTATGATTGAATGCACGAATCACCCAGTCTCTCCAGGGAGTAAAATCTCTATGCTTATCATCCAGGTATCCATCGCTATCTGCATAGCGCGCGACATCAAGCCAGGTAGCGGCCATATGTTCCCCATATGCAGGAGAATTCAATAATTCTTCGATATACTGATCTATTTCAAACGGAGTAGTTGAATCCATGAGTTGTTGTAGCTGCTGCTGAGTGGGAGGAAGACCCGTCAACGTAAAGCTCAACCTACGTAAAAGTGTCGCAGTATCAGCCTGAGGAGAGGGATTCCAGTCTTTCTCTTCTAACTTGTCAAGGATAAAATAATCTATGGGATTTTGAGGCCAGGATTGGGCCGTTACAGAAGGGATAGCAGGCTGCTCTGGAGGAATAAATGACCAATGGGGCATATACTCAGCTCCCTGATCTATCCATTTACCAATAAGCTCAACTTCTTCCTGAGTCAGGGTCAATTTCGACTCTGGAGGCGGCATGACAGTATTGGGGTCATCGCTGACCATGCGCTGAAACGCTTCACTTTTACTTTTGCTGTGTGCAACAAACGCCTTATTTCCGGATTCCAACAAGTGCTCCAGTGCCCCTTCTGGCGTATCCAGCCTGAGTCCAGCCTCTCGGGTATTTTTATCAGGGCCATGACAAGCAAAACACCTATCAGAAAGAATGGGTTTTATGTGATAGTTGAAATTTATCTCACCAGATATTTCCGATGTATAATTAGCAGATTGTTGGCTGCACCCTAAGGCGAGAAATATTGTACAATAAGTAAAGAATAGTCCTTTCCAAGATTCCATATTAATCTATCCTGAGATTAACGCTGAGTAAGAAATCAATTTGATAGCGATTACTTTCAAATTAAGGAATTTCAGTAATATTTCAAACCTGAACTTATATTAAGGACACTTGTCGTGAAGTTGTTTTTACAGGATTATATACGATTTATTAAACTTATGCGAAATAAAAAAGAAGTCTCTTGCGAGACTTCTCATATTCATACTTTCATTTTGTTGTAACTAAGTGCTGAGTTGGAATTATCGGCATTGACCTTTTCCCCAATCCATAGCATATTTAACCCTTCCAATATACCAAGATCCTGACATGACATTATTTAGGTAATAAGTGGCTGTATTACCATTATTATATTGTAATACTAATGCCTGTTGTCCCTGAGAATTTGTAATGGTCCATCTCCCAGAAGATCTTTGGTTTCCAGCTACTCCAGCCCATGCTGCGTGATCACCGGTATTATAGTCATAGGTCCCTCCTTCAACGGACATAGATGCTTCACTGTAGTCCAGAAACATGCCATTGGGACAAAAATCTATTTCTCCGTAAGCTCCTCCAGCAGAAGACAACACACTAGCTTTTCTATGCCAATATAGCCTTGAACCAGCTATCTTCTGAGCCTCACGGGAGTTTGACAAGTTACTTCTTCCTGAATTACCACTATTAGAGGGATTTTGTGAATAGGGATTTTGTTGTTGACCCGCATAGGGTTGCGTGTTGTTAGTCGTATTCTGCCTTCCTGTCAACTGACCATTATTTGCCATACGGTAATACACGGTTGACATTCCTGAAGCATAAATATGTAACTGATCCCCCTGGATCTGAGCGGACCAAGGAAGGTTGGTTCCCATTCCACTGATGATTTGCCCTTGTAATTGATTACCTACCCGTTGAGCTGTAAGGGTGAAAGACATATTTCCTGAGGCAATAACACCCTGATATCCATTATTTACAGCGTTGAGTACGATAGCTGTTGACTGTTGTTGATCCACAAATGTTCCTACATATGGATCATTGTTCTGGGCGTCTACCTTACATGAGAATAGGAGTATGGTTAGTGCAGAGAAAATGAGTAAGTTTTTCATGATATTTACAAAAATTAATTTGGTTCTAAGAAGTGTTCCTTTCACCCATATATTTCGGATCTTATCATTCGTTATCACTCATCTTTTTAATTTTTTTCTCCTTATCCATGTGATTACTCCCAATATGAGTACAACCAAAAGTACCCATAACCAAGCGGAATTGTTAGAATTCTTTAACGCCTGGTCCTTCCCAAGATATACAAAATTCGCCCAGTAGAATGGATGTACTTGATCATTATGTTGTAAATAATCCAATTTAGCATTTCTTAGTGCTTCAGGATATGTTGCCCCCTTATTAAGGAACTGATAATAACTTTTCATAACATGATAAGCAGCTTGATCATCTGTCTGCCAAAGCGTTAATACCAAATTGGGGCAACCAGCATATCTGAAGGCGCGTGCTAAACTCAGCATTCCTTCCCCACGTTGTATTTCACCCACCCCCGAATTACATGCAGATAAGACTACTAAATCTGCATTGAGATTCATGTTGAATAATTCATAGGTATGCAACAAATTGTCCTCTTCAGTTGTATCATAAGCCTGGGTGAATACTAATCGTGAATATAGAGGATTACTGTCATCCAAGAGTGTATGCATAGCTAAATGTATAATCCCTGCCTGACCAGAAACGGACTTGAATTGTTTTTCGCTTGCATTATCTCCCAAATAGGCCTTACCACTCATGATCCTTGACAGCTCTTCCACTTCTGGCTGGTTGTATGTTAGCCAATTGAGACTGCTCAAACGTATGGAATCCAACTCTCTATCCCCGCGTGTGGAGGCTATTTCTACATTGCCCTGTCCATATGCAGGGGCAAAACCCATAAATTTCGACAACGTAGAGGATGGGTTATAATGTTCAGAAAACATCAATTGTGCAGAATAAGCATAAGAGATTTCATATTTTTTAAGCAGAAATGGCAAATCTCCATAGCCAGATGGATCATCGACAGATTCATTCAATAACGCTTCGAATGGAATAAATCCCAATACTCCATCGGGAATAATGCGTAAGGTAGAATAGTTATCTTTCTCAACGGGTGCCAATAAAAGCTTGTACAAAGCAAAGGCTTCATTGACATACTCATCTAAGTGTTGGTCCCACTGCTCGTCGTTCCATCCAAAATTCTGGAAGGTTCCATAGAGATTAGAGATCCTCCAATAAAATGAACTATCAATGGATTGTGCATGCACACTTAACTCTTTATTTGTAATTGAAAAAGTAAAAAGCTGATTGGGGGTCAGGAAATATCTCACCATCATTTCCCTCTGGGAAAGCTGCCTTTGAATATCGTCAATATCGATATCCATTTTGCTGTATTTGATTTCGTGATATTGAGGATATTGTTGTTCGATTGCAGCTAACAGTGAATCATATTCAGCGCGTATATCGAATAGACGTACTCGGAACGACAACAACTTTGCAGAATCTTCTACTGATTCATTTTGGAGTTCGTACACTTGTTTTTCATAGTAACTGATATTGGTCCGAAGCTCATTTTCTCTTTCCAGCAAGTCAGAAGGGATTCCTGCTTGTGTTCTTGCCTGAACATCCTGTATCCACTCATGAAGTATAGCCGATTGTGCTTTTTCGGCTATTTGAAATGCTCTTTCAAGATGTGCTTCATCATTGGTAAGCTTATATACTTCAAATCGAGCTTGTATGGCAGCTTCATATATTTCCCGGGCTTTGTTTCTTAAGTCCAGCTTTGACTGGCGATAAGAATACTGGGTCTGTGCCTGATCCAGCCAATAAATGGCAACATCCCATATCAGCATTGCATCCTTTACGTTTTCTTCGTAATTGGGCAACTTGTTGGAAAACCCTTGAGACAGGAGGTTTGCTTTGCGATGAAGCGACCTGAGATATTCAGGGATACTAAATGGGATATCTTTTGGTGAGGGTATTTCACGCTCATTGTCGCTATTAAAGTCAGGCAAATTTGCTTTCATTGCGAAATGTGATAAAGCTATCGATTCCTTTACTTTGCCTTGCAATTCGCAAATTTCTGCCCATTCATTGTACACTGTAGCTAACGTAGGATGCTTCTCATCAAGAGATTCCCTGAGAATACTGATGGCTTTCTCATATGCTTTAAAGGAAGAATCTTCCGCTCCTTGCATATGGTACCACTCTCCCAGCGAGGTATATACTAATGCTCTGTCCGGATGATTAGGCCTGGTTTGCACATTAATACGTTTCGTTTTTTCTAAATAAACTCTTGCCTGATCAAGCTTCCCCAATGCAATGAGTGTACGAGAAAGATTTAATAAATCATCGGCAATTTCAGGATTATTATATCCAAATAATTTTTCATTCATTTCCAATGCTTCCTCGTGATATGCCAGGGCTTCCTGATAATTGTTTTGAAGCATATAAAGACTTCCAATATTCTCCAACGTACTGGCTATTTCGTAGGTGTTGGGATTTTCTTGTGATTGTCTATATAAATATAGTGCTTTCACATAGTTGTCCAGGGCCTCTCTAAAATCACCTTTTTCCTGATATACTACCCCAATATTGTGATAGGTCTGAGCAACAAGTGAATGTTCTTCTCCCAAAATTTCCTTCCTTATATCTAATGCATAACGGTAGTATTCTAATGCGTGTACATAATCTCCTTTGAGGTCAAACATGACCCCAAGGTTGTTATAGGAACTTGCCAGATTGGGATGATTGGGAGGTAGGGTACGTTTTTCTATTTCGAAGCCCTTACTCATAAATCGAATAGCCTCATCATAATCACCCTCAGAATAGGCCAATATACCCAGGTTTTGGTAGGTATCGGCGATATGCATATGGTCGTCAGGAAGTACCTTCCTCCTTATCTCTAGCGCTTTTAGATAATAATCCCTTGCTAAATTGAAATCCCCTTGATCGGATACCAAATTGCCTAAGGCATTGTAAGAATTGGCCGTAGAGGCATGGTCTTCACCATAGATTTCCAGTTTTTGCTCCAGGGCCTGGTATAAGTATTCGTCTGCAGAAGGATAGTCACCTATATTGTATTTTAGCATACCGAGATTATGATACAACTCGGTATATAGCGAGTCTTTTCTTCCCATCTCATCGAAAGTATTGATCAGATATTGAAGTAGTTGATCTCCCTTGAGAAAATCTCCCTGATAAATATAGAGTTTGCTGAGCTCATATCTGAAACTCATCAATAAATCATTTGCCGTGCTTTGATCATGAACCGTAGTGTCGGTACGGGGCCACTTTGCAGCTAAGCCCATGTAGTGTATCGCACTATCATATCTACCTGAATCCTGAAACTGGTAGGATTTTTCTGCCCACTGAAATATCTGAGCAGAATCGTAAATTTGAGCTGATGTGTTAACGCAGACAAAACTACTGAATAGAAATAGGGTTATTTGTATGTATTTCATTATGTACTTTCTACAGAGGTTCCTTACTCTAATTACTATTTCTTTCCTATCTTGGTTCACTAAAATCTCACTCAAATATGACATACTCGCTGAAACCTGTCCTAAGCGATGCCACAATTATCAAACAACTCCGTTCCTCACCGAGTCAATTTGAGAAAGCTGCTTCTGATCTATATCAACAGTTTAAAGGCTTTATGAATAAAGCTCAACGTCAATATCCTTCGCTTTCAAAGGAAGACTTGCACGATGCCTACACGGATGCATTAGACGCGTTGATCAAAAAAATCATTGATCAGACCTATCAAACTGACAAAGGCAAACTCAGCACATTATTTTATCAGATTTTTTTTAATAAATGTGTTGATCAGATGAGGAAAATTACGAACAATAAAAATGGGTTTGAGAGACAACTCGAGCATATAACACCGGAGCTACCTGTAAAGGCCAAAGACTTTTTGAAAGGAGTCATGCAAAAAGAAGCTTTTGAAGGCATTGTAACATTCATGGACCAATTGAATCCTCCCTGTAAATCGCTCATCATGGACATAGATTACTGGGGATTCAGTCCTGAAGAAGCCGCAGAAAGGAATGGATATAAAAATGCACAAAGTGCCAGTCAGGCCAAATACCGGTGCATGGAAACGCTTAGAAAAAAAATTTCAAAGAAATGAACCCTGAACCAAAAAACCGAATCATCAGCTACCTCAACGGAGATATGGATGACACTTCTAGCAGAGCATTTGAGCAAGAATGCAAGGATGATCCAGAAATGATGGAACTTCTCAAGCTAGAATTACAAACTCGATTTGTGTTACGAGAGACTGCAAAAAAAGTTTACACGCAGAACGCTAACCCCATCAAAACTCCTCAATTCCCTGCATATAGATTAGCAGCAGCTATCCTGATATTTGTTTTATTAGGTGTTTCGCTATATTTTATCCTGAATAAAAATTCTGCAACTCCTACTGAACTCTATGCAGATAATTATTCCCACCCAGTTGTGTCGCAGATAAGAGATGCCAATCAGCCCACAGATTCACTTTGGATATCAGCTACCCAAGCATATACACAACAAGATTGGAACCGAGCTTTATCATTGTTTCAATCCTACGAGCAAGAGACCGATTCAGCCCAAAACCCCCAATTATATCTCCTGTTGGGAATTTGTCAAATTGAAACCCAACAATTTTCCGAAGCCATTTCATCTTTCAACTCCATTACAAATCCCAGACATCCCTACTATTACGATTCTCATTGGTATGCGGCCCTGACACATCTTAGCCAATCGCAAATATCAGCCGCCAAAGAAGAACTCAATGTATTGCTTCAGAGCAATGTATACAAAGAAAGAGCGCAGGAATTACTGTCTCTTCTTGAATGAGCTTTATAGATATAAAATCTTTGAATATCTTGGGCCCCCAACAGTGAAGAAGTAATACCATATTAATGGCAAGAAGGAAACAATTTGACGAAACACAGGTACTGGAAAAGGCAATGGAATTGTTCTGGCATAAAGGTTATCATGGAACTTCAATTGAAGATTTGGTCAATCATTTGGGAATTAATCGAGCAAGCCTGTACAGTACGTTTGGCAACAAAGATCAACTATTCCGGGCTACCCTTTCCAACTACCGTATGATGTCTCAGACCGAGATCATGAGAGCTATAGATACGAGTAAGCCTATTCCCGAAATTATTCAGCAAATGCTGGAATATGCTATGGAACAGGCAATGTCTGATCCCCTGCGAAAAGGTTGCTTCATGGTCAATACTACTGCTGAATTGGCCCCTCATGATGAATCAATTGCTGAAATTGTTCGGCAAAACCAGCTCGAAATGGAAACTAACCTGAAAGAATTACTGAAAAAAGGACAAATGGATGGAAGTATTAACACTAACTTTTCTGCGTGTACTTTATCAAAATTTATCATAAACTCACTGATAGGCATTAGGATCAATAGTAAATCCTGTCAAAAAGATCATTCATATGAGGATGTGGTAAAGGTGATCCTTTCAGTCCTTCAGAAAGAATAAGACCAGGAAGTCCATTTCGTAAAAATTTTCCTACCTAGGTGCTAAAATTATTTCAGATTATCATATATTAGGCAGTATGAATAGAAGGAAATTCTAAAGGAGCGGTTGATATCGTATTAATGCGAATAATTATCATATGGAAAACGATACTACCAATTTATCCCAAATCATAGACCCCAATTTTTTACAAGATAGAGTCAGTAATTTAGTAGCAGAAGCTACAGAGTTCCTCCCCAAAGTGATACTCGCTATCTTGGGATTGTATATTGGTTTTCGGCTGCTGAATAAACTTGTACATGTAATTGGAAAGGGGCTGGAAAAATCGGGAATGAGCGAAGATTTACGGCCGTTCCTGCTTTCGCTTATCAACATCAGTTTGAAGATCGTCCTCACTTTTATTATTGCTGGAACGGTAGGGATAGAAACCACCTCTATCGTAGCCATCTTAGGCGCAGCAGCTTTTGCCATCGGTATTGCACTCCAGGGTTCTCTGGAGAACTTTGCGGCAGGTGCTTTGGTATTGTTTTTTAAACCCTATAGAGTGGGAGATTTAATAGAAGTACATGGGGAAAAAGGATACGTATCAGAAATACAAATCTTCAAAACCGTTATTATTACGCTAGATAACAAAACAGTTATCATTCCCAATAAAATGGCTAATAGTGATATCATTACCAATTTTTCTGACCAGAAATATTTGAGGGTCGATATTAGTGTTTCTATGCCCTATGAAGAGGATTTCGAAAAAGTTCGTCAAATCCTGACTCAAGCCTTGCTCGAAACTCCGAATATACTCACAGACCCTCCACCCTTTATTGGCATCGAAGAATTTGACAGCCATTCTATCAAGTTAACCTTGCGTCCTTATGCTAAGACCGATGATTATTGGAATGTCTATTTCGAAGCTACCAGAAATGTCAAAGCAGCCTTAGGAAAAGCAGGCGTCAAAGTTGCCTATTCCGAAGGGATCGAATTGGGAAATATAGGATCTACATGATGCAGCACTTACCACGTGTATTACGTATTGATAGAAAAGTAATAACATATGTGGTATAAATTTTTAATGATGGGATTGTTAGCACTTACTTTTTCTAGTTGTGAACAACTGGAAGATTGTTGTACGCCCATACAAAAAGTATCGGAAACTGAAAATATCTTCAGTTCACCCAGATTGGGAAAAATCACACAATTTGTAGCTTTCAAGAGCGATATTCTTTACAAGGATAGTAGATGGCATATTGTAGAAGAAGAATATGTAGAGGATACGATATCTGTAGCGATTATCAATCTTCATCAAGGAGTTTATACTTGTGCCGATTTTTATACTCCTGGCTCCAAAACCTATGCAGAAATTAAAGCTAATCCCGACCGAGACAGTGTAGGATATTTCACATTTGAGCCTACCGCTAATGGATGGAAGATTGGTCCCTTACCTGGTGAAGATTACCTTCAAAGCTTTTTGTTTGGATATAGCGAAGGATTTGAATTACCTTCAGATTCAAGCGTTTCGGCTTTACCAGAGACTGTCCATGTCACAGCACTAGGTAAAAGAATCGAAAACCTCACCTTGTCTTATGATTATAGCCCTATGGCTTATGACGGAGCAGGCCTTCAATGGTATCACAGTAAAGACGCTGGTATAGTGAGAGTCGGATTTATTGGCGCAATGCTACCTATAGGAAGTGGATGGGATATACTGGCTGAAGAGCCTGTGAATAGATAGAAAACGTTCGATCCAAAGGAATTATTCATATTTCATTCCTTTGTGTATCAAAAGATACCGTTTTTTACAAATAGGTCTTGCCTATCAATTTGGAATGCAGTGGCTCTTAGGGCACATCGTACTCAAAAGTGGCGAAATTCAGTTGAAAGACCTTTTAAGTAAGTGGATGGACTGAATAATAAGCTTTTCAATTTCAATAAGTGCGGAATTAATTCCGCACTTATTGAGAATTATCGTCCAATCCCTCAACAGAATAGTTCAAAATCAATTCTTGTTCCAATATATTGTTAAATTATTGGTAGCTCTACCGCAGGCGATAATATCCAGTTTATCATCTCCGTTCAAGTCTGCTAATTTCAAATCTTCACAGGCCATTTCATTATCATCAATCGTATGCATATTCCAGGAGCCATCACTTTGCAGTGCATATAACCTGATTCCGACCTTCCCTTCGTCATTAGGATTTCTCCAGCCTACAACAATTTGTTCCGATCCCATCCCTAATAGATCTGCACATGCCAATGCATGTCCCTGATTCAAATCACTAGCCAGTTCCTGTCTCACGGGTGTTCTTTCCCAAATCCAGTATACAGACAGGATATTTCCATGCATAGGCTCTATCCCTGCTACAAACGTGCGGCCTTTGGGTCCATAGCCTATTCTCACTTCACCAAAGCCTTGTCCCCACTCCCATCTCTGTGCATCTTTAATCCAACTTGTGGGTTGACTGACAATTGGCTGAATCCCTTCTTTACCTCCTACAAATAAGGTTGTCTGATTACCTCTGGTGATAGCATCGAAATTATGCGTCATATGCATGGTACTATCAATGACTTCATAAGACCAGGATTCCTGGTCGCCGCCTGGTAATGAATAGGCCAACACTTGTACCCCTTCACCTTCTCCACCCTGGTTGCCTATCCCATGTAAAGGCAAAACAATCAGTTGAAATTCATCTTCCCCCGTCTTTACCCACCTCATCCTGTGGATAGTCGGCACATGTGGGAGCTCCTTATAAGACCATTTTTGTGTAGGATCATCAGGTCTTTGAAGATAGTGTACAGAACCCGAAGCCTCTGCATCTGACGTCTCACCGGGATTCCACTGTGCGCCAACCGCCACTTCCACTTGTCCATCACCGTTTATATCTTCTGCAGCAATACACACATTGTCCCTGTCAGTTAAATTTTCGACCATCACAAATCTCTCCCAATCTGGATTTCGATACCACACAAATTCCTTTTTATCTGCCATGAGAATGTCTTTGTCCCCATCTCCATCTACATCTCCTATTGCCAGGCCATATCCTATAGCGACTTCAGTATCCAGCGTCTGTGCCTCAAATGTTACTTCTTGTTGAGCGAAAATTGTATACATGCTCAACTGTATAATGGTAAGTAGTAGTAAGTTTTTCATATGAAAGAGTTTATATATTTCACCTGATCCGAGATTCATCCTGCCACAAGTCTGCGTTCTCCCCTAATTGTTCTTTTAAGGGTTCTGTGATTTCTCTTAATCGCTGTAAGATTACATTATCCAAATTTACTTCCGAGACTGTTGCATTCCTCATAACTTGTTGGGCGTTTCTTCCTCCTACAATAATAGCTCCTATCCCTTCCTGATGCAGTAGCCATGACAGCGAAAGGTCTGCCATAGGGATATCTATTTCTTGTGCATAGGCTTTAATCTGGCGTATGGTTTGAAAGGTCCCGTCCTCTACGCCATCTTCTGAATGTCTCGCTTGTGGCCATGAAGAAGCAAAATGACGTGTTCGGGCCCTGTCTTCGGGAACATCTGTTGCTTGTAGAAATTTGCCCGCTAATAAGCCTTGCATCAAAGGAGAATAACACAATACGGGGATCTCTCTTTGCTGGCATAATGGAAGTATTTCGTATTCAATTGCTCTAAACAATAAATTATAGGCTAATTGATTGGTAGATGGAACATATCCTGCATCAATACATCGCCCCATATCTTTCACCCCAAAATTGGATACCCCATAATACCTTATTTTTCCTTCCTTTTGCAATTGTACTAACGTTGCCAGGGTCTCATCCCACAATTCTTCCTCTCCCGGCCAATGTAATTGATATAAATCTATATAATCTGTTTGGAGTCTCTGTAAACTAGACTCACAAGCTTGTTTCAAGGCTGCAGGAGCAAAATTTTTGGGAAGTGCCTTGGAAGCAATTACTAACTCTTTGCGCCGAGATTTGAGGGCTTTTGCAATGAGTACCTCTGACCTCCCATCACCATAGGCCTCTGCTGTATCAAAGAAATTGATTCCCTGGTCAAACGCCGTTGTCAAAGCAGCCAGTGAATCACGCTCATCTTGTTTTCCCCAATTAAAGCCACCGACTATAGCCCAACAGCCAAAAGCAACCTTTGATACATTAAGTGTAGTATTCCCTAATAAATGATATTGCATCCGTATAGATAATTCAATATATACGGAAGTTAGTAATAAATAGAGAGATAATTCAAGATTTACCTTGAGATTATATTATGTTGTATGTTCTGTCTTTCAACAGATGAGAATACAACTCAAGGTCCCTTAGTCATGGAAGGAATCCATATATCGATTGAGTCTATCCAGATAGATAGTTATATGTCTGCGGTCGTAATCGATCACTCCCAGTTCTCTTAGCTTTGCCATGATCACGCTAACAGTTTGTCTTGTAGTAAGATTAATTCCGGCGATATCATGATGCGTGAGAAAATTATCTGCTTGTGCTCTATTTTCTTTTATGATACAAAAATTCCGGGCAAAAAAATAAAGGAATGCCAGGATGCGATGTTCTACATCCCAGAGTGCAACTGCCACTAGTTGATGTTCCATAAAGTTGACTCGCTGAGACATACTCCGCATAAAAATGGGCACCAGTTCAGGTTGCTCACCCAGCAATTTTCTGTAATAGGCTTTATCCAAGATGTACACCTCTACATCTGTCAGAGCCTGGGCAAAATCTGCTGAACGGGAAGATTCCAGCGTGAGATTACCAAAAATATCGCCTTGACGTAAAATTGAAAAAATCACCTCTTTACCTTCACTAGAGTAATAGCCCAGTTTTACATATCCTGATTTTACGCCATATATCTGACTCACCTCTTCATCATAAAGATAAATTAAGTTGTTCCGGTTATAGGTTTTCGTCCGGTTAAACCACTTAAAAAGTTTGGGTACAGGGTCTTTCGTCCTTCCATTGATCATGGAAGAGGTATAGCTGTTGGGAAATGGATGTTGGATGTTCATGGGAAAGAATTACTAAAGAAATTATCTATGAATTCATATCGAATAATGTTATACGATAGTTTACATACCGTAGTTTCTGTCAAAAACAAATATAACATTTCATTTGGAATGTGTATTACAAAACTACAGGGCAAACGCACTAAAATCATTAACAGCTACTAGTCAGTAGCTTAAGTTGATTCAATATTTAAATATTTTAATCATAATTAACTAGCAATGAATTATTTATAAAAATTGGTGCGTTTGCCCTGACAAAACTATACCCTGTTAAGTTCAAAACTATACCGTTGACAAACCTCATTGAAAATAGATCTTACACATCGAATAACTACCACTTGTTGATACGCCACTTGATAACATGGTATATTGTCATTGATATTCATATCAGCTTTTCGTATTATCACTCAAATCTGTAACCTTGTCATAATGAAAGCATATACTAGCGCCCTACGCATCTTACTCAGTCTACTGACGATACAATTTCTGTTTCAATCCTGTGCTATTAACCCTGTGACAGGAAAGAAAGAATTCATGCTCATGTCGGAGCAACAAGAGATTGCACTCGGTGCTTCTAATGATCCTGCAATCATCAGTCAAATGGGGCTTTACCCTGATAGTTCGCTTCAGAAATTCATTGAGATAAAAGGGAAGGAGATGGCTGCTGTATCTCATCGCGATCACCTTGAATACCAATTCAGAATTATTGACTCACCGATTATCAATGCATTTGCTGCCCCAGGAGGATATATCTACTTTACAAGAGGGATTATGGCCCATTTTAACAATGAAGCCGAATTTGCAGGTGTATTAGGACATGAGATAGGTCATGTAACGGCCAGACATTCTGCCCGCCAATACAGCCAGGCCATGCTCGCACAAATTGGATTACTGGGAGGGATGATTCTATCGGAAGAATTTAGAAATTATGCAGGTCTTGCAAATACTGGGTTACAATTGTTGTTCCTTAAATTTGGTAGAGATCACGAAAGTCAGTCAGATCGCCTGGGTGTAGAGTATTCTACCAAGGTAGGATACGATGCAAAATACATGGCAAACTTTTTCAAAACGCTAGCCAAGATGCGAGAAGGAAACGAAGCTGCTGCAATTCCTACCTTTATGTCTACGCACCCTGATCCGTTAGATCGATATGTAAAAGTAGATGCGTTATCGGAAGAATGGCAAAGTAAATATCCCAACAAAGAATTTAAAGTCAATCGAGATAGTTATTTGAAAATGATTGACGGATTAGTATATGGAGAAGACCCCAGACAAGGATATGTAGAAAATGGTATTTTTTATCATCCACAATTATCATTTCAATTTTCAGTACCCTCTGAGTGGAAGACCATTAACACACACTCACAGGTTCAATTGATTGCACCAGATGAAAAGGGATTTATCATATTGCAGCTCGCAAACGAACAAACGGTCTCAGAAGCTGGTGAAAAGTTCATTACTGGCAACCAATTGAATCTCCTTCAATCGCGCGAAGCACAAGTGAATGGTTTTAATGCGCTCATTACAATTTCAGAACAAGTACCTCAGGAAGCTCAGGGGCAAGCATCCGGTAGTAATGCGTATAAGTCTCAATCATTGGAAACTGCTGGTGGGAAAAAGACTCAAAAAACTCCTTCTTCTGAAAAACCTTCCACTTTCCCTTCTACTTCTACTCCTCCAAAGACAGAGAATACAGATAATAATGAACCTGTTCCCCAGGGTTCTCAAGACCCCAACTCGCTACGCATACTCTCATATTTTATTCAGTATGATGGGCTTATCTATTCTTTTCACGGTATTTCAAAACTTCCAGACTTCGCAGCACATACTTCCGAATTTACCTATACTATGAAAAACTTTCGGAAACTGACCGATACGGACAAACTCAATGTAAAACCGGAACGGATCAGCATCAAAAGCGCACCCAAAAGTGGTAACCTATCAAGTGTACTCACATCTTTAGGTGTCGAGGAAACAGACAAGGAAGAGTTGGCACTACTCAATGGATTAGAACTAGAAAACTATGTGGGGAAAGGGACTTTAATTAAAGTAATCGAAAAATATTGATTAAATTTATAACGATCGATTTAATTACCTTAACGCTATGAAAAATCACTGGATTATACTGTGTATCACATTATTGCTCAGCGTTGGCCTATACGCTCAGCAAGACGTAGAGAAATCTCTCCAACGGCAATTTATCATGGTAGAAGATGGAGGGACCATTGAGATAGAAGGAGGTACCTATGCGTTAAGAGGGAGCCTCTGGCTGGATGGTAAGAAAAATATTACCATTAAAGGTTCAGGCATGAATGAAACGATTCTTTCATTCAGTGGACAGACCGAAGGGGCTGAAGGCATCAAAATCACTAACTCGAATAACATTACCATTGAGGACTTAACTGTAGAAGATGCCAAAGGTGATGCAATCAAAACACAAGAAGTAGATGGGATCACCTTTCGCAAGGTAAAAACATCCTGGACGGGAAAACCCAATAAGAAAAATGGAGCCTACGGACTATACCCCGTGCAGTGTAACAATGTTCTGATTGAAGAATGTGAAGCTGTAGGGGCTTCTGATGCAGGCATATACGTTGGGCAATCCAACGAAATCATCGTCAAAAATTGTAGGGCTTACCGAAATGTAGCTGGGATTGAAATTGAAAATTCTACCAACGCAGACGTATTTGATAATGTGGCAACAGGCAATACAGGAGGAATATTGGTATTCGATCTCCCGGGCTTGGTGAAAAAGAAAGGGGGCAATGTAAGGGTGTTTGATAATAAAATACTGAATAACAACTACAAGAATTTTGCTCCCAAGGGTAATATGGTAGCTACTGTACCTCCTGGTACTGGACTAATGATCCTTGCTACCAGCAATGTAGAAGCTTTCAACAACGAGATTAAAGACAATAAGACCATAGGAGTAAGTATAGCGAGTTATTACATGACAGAACTTCCCATTGATGATGATGCTTACGATCCTTATCCCACCAGTATCTATATCCATGACAATACTATCGAAAGAGAAAAACGCTGGCCAACGCTGAAAGGCAGGTTTGGCAAGCTCCTGTGGTGGAAATTTGGGAGAAAGGTTCCAACTATTCTATTTGATGGTATTATGAATGAAGCACTCACTACAGAATCTGGTACCTATAAAAGTGAACATCAAATTTGTATCGTAAATAACGAAGGAGCTACTTTTGCAAACCTTGACGCTGAAAATGGTTTCAAGAATCTCAGTGAAGACATCCATGCGTTCAATTGTGAATTGCAACAGTTACCCGCTGTTGGATTAAACAGATAGTCTACTTGCATATGATAGTTAAGAAATACCTGAAAAAATCAGTTTTAGTCATTACCATTGCAATTTTTCTGAGCATTACATGGGGGTACAAATCCCGGGAATCCATCCCTACCCTCAATGAAAAATTATCTGACTATGGTTTTTTTGTCGGTAAGATATCAGACTTAGATCCTGCGCAACAGGTTATTCCCTATGATTTAAATACGCCCCTATTTACAGATTATGCCCATAAAGCCAGGTTTATTTACTTTCCAGAAGGCGCTTATGCGACATATGATGATAAAGATGTATTTGATTTCCCTTTGGGCACCACAATCATTAAGACCTTCTATTATCCTCAGGATTTTCGAAACCCTGAGAAAGGAAGAACCTTGATGGAAACCAGATTACTGATTAAAGAAGCCGAAGGATGGAAAAACCTTCCCTATATCTGGAATGAATCACAAACAGATGCATACCTGGAAGTAGCTGGAGGCAGAAAAGACATTTCCTGGAAAGACCATAAAGGGAAAAAACAGAAATTGAATTATGTGATTCCCAACATGAACCAATGCAAAGGGTGTCATATCAAAGGGGATGCTATCACTCCTATAGGTCCATCTGCCAGACAGCTAAATGGAGATTTTACCTATAAAGAAGGCACCTTCAATCAACTCGAATACTGGTCAAAAAAAGGCCTGTTAAAAGGCTTCAACAATATGGATGAGAGTCCTAAACTCGTCAATTGGGAGGATGAACATGCTTCTATTGATGAAAGAGCCAGAGCATATTTGGACATCAATTGTGGTCATTGCCATAATCCAGATGGCCCTGCTAACACCTCAGGTCTGTTTTTGGATTATCACACAGATGACCCCGCTGCATTGGGAATACAAAAAGCTCCCATCGCAGCAGGAAGAGGTTCAGGAGGACATCAATTTGATATTGCACCAGGTAAACCCAATGAATCTATACTGGTTTATCGAATGGAATCGAATGATCCTGGAGAGATGATGCCTGAATTAGGGAGAAAAATGGCGCATGAGGAAGGAATCAAACTAATCAAGGATTGGATCTCCCGTATGAACTAACGGTAAACTTTCCTATGCAAGTTTCCCGAATTCTCAAAATGTGCAGGGCAAACGCACCAAATTTTATAAATAATTTATTGTTAGTTAATTATGATTAAAATATTTATATATTGAATCAACTTAAGCTGCTGACTAGCAGCTGTTAACGATTTTAGTGCGTTTGCCCTACAAAATGTGTGTGGTGAAAGATGAATAAGTGTATATTTGTGTAACTACCACTAACAATATGCCTATTTTCAAACTGCCTATTCCCTCAGCTAATTTGCTTACCCATCTGTTAGTATTCATATGCCTACTTTGGCAGTTTCTATCTGGTTACCACTTACAGGCACAGGATCAATCCTTAAAGGGTACCGTATTTGATCAATCTACGTTCCAACCCCTTCCAGGAGCACAAATATTTATTCCCGGTACATCTATAGGCGCTTATACAGACGAAAAAGGTTCCTTCTCATTAAATACTACGCAGTCTACTCCCTTCGATCTGAGGGTTACCTTCATCGGATATGATACACTATTGTATAGGATCACCTCCTTAAACAAGTCTTTGCGGTTAGGATTAACGCCTTCAGACCTGGAGATGGAAGCAGTTGAAATTTTTTCTGAAGGAAAATCTGATCTGGGTAACAGGGTTGCCCTATCTGTTGAAACCTTGAATCTCAAGGCAATCAGAAATTCCAGTGAGGTAAGTTTTTACGATGAACTGGCAGTGTTGCGAGAAGTGGATATGCTCACCGTTAGCTTTGGATTTAAAGTAATCAATACCAGGGGGTTCAACAGCAGTACTCCCGTACGGTCGCTACAACTGATTGATGGTATAGATAATGCATCCCCAGGCCTGAATTATCCCCTGGGCAACTTTGTAGGGTTATCCGAACTGGATGTAGAAGGAGTGGATCTGGTATTAGGTGCCAGTTCCTGCTATTTTGGGCCGGGAGCATTCAACGGAGTTGTGAGTATGCGTACCCGTAGTCCCTTTGTTCATGAAGGACTCGAAGTGTTGCTCAAAGCAGGAGAAAGAGACTACAGAGGCGCAGCTATCCGATACGCAAAAGCATTTGGAGGCTCTACGGACCGTAAAAAATGGGCGTTTAAATTAAATGCCTCTTACGAAAGTATCTACGACTGGGAAGCAGATGATAGATCTCCTTCCAGGGGATCGCTGGACGACAGTGTCTTTGCTGATAATCCAGGGGGGTATGATGCGGTAAACCGTTATGGAGATGAAATATCAGGAAATTACACCTCACTATTCGAACAATTTCGCCATCCCGGACTGGGAAGATTTTATCGTACGGGGTATTGGGAGACAGACCTCGTAGATTATGATAGCTGGAACTTTAAAGCCAGTGCAGCCTTGCACTTTAGACCCAGAAATGATATAGAAATCCAGGCCAGTTCCAGTTTTGGCACAGGTACGACGGTGATGCAATTGGATAATAGATTGAGTCTCAATGGGGTCTATGTCATCCAAAACAGAGTGGAAATCGCTCAAAAGGACCGCTTCTTTCTCCGCTTTTATAACACGCAAGAAGATGCCGGAGATACCTATGATATTGTTACGACTGCCTTCATTATACAGGATAGATGGAGGGGGAATAACGATTGGCTGACGGGCTATAAGAATTATTGGTTTCGAAATATCAACCCTAAAGTAAAAAGCCTTCCCGATTTTCCTGAAATTGGTCCTGCACCCGATTTCTTCTACGACTTTGATAGAGCCAATGAAATACTCGCAGCTAATAAGGATTCACTCGACGCGTGGCACCTCGAAACCTTGAATGCCCAAAATGGGCGCTATATTTCCCCGGAATCCAATCAATTCCAGGAACTATTTGATGAAGTTACGAGTACCCCTGTCTCAGAAGGCGGAACTCAATATATCGATGAGTCCAAACTCTACCACGTACATGGTGAATATCACTTTAACCCTGGTTTTTTAGATGATATCACATTAGGAGGCAATTTCCGCTGGTACAGACCCTACTCCGAAGGAACAATTTTCAGCGATACATCAGGAACGATCATTAAAAACTATGAATTTGGTGCTTATCTGGGTATGGAAAAAAATATGGTCGATGATCGTTTGAAATTGAATGTTGCACTGAGATTGGATAAGACCAAAAATTATGACTATTTACTGAGTCCCGCTTTTTCTGCTACTTACCGAATTGCTCCCCGCCATCAAATACGAGGATCTCTTTCTTCAGCCCTGCGCAACCCTACCCTCATTGAGCAATACTATTATTTCAGAGTGGGAAACGCCATTTTGCTGGGAAATCTCAATGGATATAATAATCTCATCACTGCTGATTCCTTTGAGGATTATATTTCTTCTCCCAATTTGGATACTACCTTACTCGAACGCTTTAGCGAACCTCCACTGGTACCTGAAAAGGCTTTTGCCAGCGAGATTTCCTATGACGGGGTTTATTTGAATAATAAAATGGTGGTAAATGCAACGTATTATCTCAATCACTACAGAGACTTCATAGGGTATAAGCTGGGTTTGAGGGTCCCTTTCTTTCAGGGATTTCCAGGAGTACCCAGAATTTTCAGATTCTCTGCTAATGCGAAAGATGTCACGATTACTACAGGTTTCTCTACCAGTATCAGTTATTATGTGAGTAATCGTCTGGTGTTTAATGGGAATTATTCATGGAATAAGATTGTTACGCTAAAAGATGACCCCTTAATTCCCGCTTATAACACCCCAGAGCACAAATTCAACCTACGCTTTTCGGGGAATGATGTATCCATATTGGGTATCCCGCTTTGGAACTGGGGAATTACATTCCGATGGGTCGGTGGATATACGTTTGAAAGTTCTCCACAATTTACGGGGAGAATACCCGCACAATATTTTTTAAATGCGCAAGTCACCAAAACAATTCCTAAATTCAGAAGCCTGATCAAAGTAGGAGGGTCTAATCTGCTCAACAGAACGCAAAACGGATTATATGGAGGCCCAAATGTGGGTAGATTTGTATATGTAGGCTGGGGACTGAGACTGATTGAATAACATTCACATCCAAACCATAAAACACGTTTATTATGAGACAGTATGTAATCATTCTGTGTCTTTTGTGTACAATAGGAAATGTACATGCACAAGATACCCGTTATGTAGATGAGATTTTCTCTTCCGTAAACGTAACTAAAAATGTAGTCTATGGTCGCAATCTGACGATCTTGCCCATCATCCTTAGTCAAGCCGATGAGCCACAGGTGGAGGATTTAGAGATGGACATTTATGAGCCTGAAGGAGATACCATAACAGAACGCCCTGTTGTTATCGTAGCACACAGAGGAGATTTTCTACCCAGGGTTATCAACCAATCTCCCTATGGAGACAGAGGAGACAGTGCCGTCGTAGAATTGTGTATGAGACTGGCAAAACGTGGATACGTGGCTGCTTCTATCTCCTACCGATTGGGCTGGAATCCTTTTGCAGAAGAAATTTTTCGCAAGAAAGGGGTATTAGAAGCCGTATATAGAATTACACAAGACATGCGTACTTGCGTAAGATATTTTCGTAAAAACGTAGCTGAAGAAGGCAATACATTTGGGATAGATCCAGCCAGAATTGCCGTTGGAGGCTTTGATGCATCTGCATATGCTGCATACAATGTGGCCTTCCTCAAACGCTATGATCAAATTGAACTTGAAAAATTTGTCGACTTTTCCCAACAGCCTCCTGAGGTGTTTATAGACTCTTCTTTGTATGGGAATCCCTACGGTACACAAGAGCGCCCACTAAATATCGCTAATCACGTGGGATATGATTCGGATGTAAGTGCAGTATTTGGATTCCAGGGTGGACTAGGTGATTTTTCCTGGATAGAAGAAGGAGACCCTCCAGCTATTTCCGTATTTAATACGGTAGATCTGCCCCGACCCGGAATCAGAGATGTAACAATTGGTAATACAGGGGATATCATCATTGCAGATGGCGCCAGACCTGATACCATTGCCCATCAGTCTGTAGAGCTAGGAAATAATAGTGTGTGGGAGGATGCTAACTTCGATGATCCTATTTCAGCACTTGCCAATGACCGCAGCGGAGGAATAGAAGGTTTATTATTACTCAAACCCGAGCAAAGAGAAGGAGAAGTTTTGTGTGATTCCACTGCTGGAGCGCAACCCAATTCATTTGGAAACAATGCCTATCCCTGGAATTGGTATGATGAACAAGCATTTATCACTTTATGGAATTTTATCCCTGACCAAACCGTAAGTGGAGCCGTACAGGTATGCAGAGAAAACCTGGGAAATCCCAATGAACCGGCACTATCTAAATCCTATGTCGACACACTTGCACAGTATATTTCTCCCAGAATTATTGCTGCGATGAATGCGCAAACCTCTACCTCACGCATTCCCAATTTACATAGAAATCATGCAGTAGACATATATCCCGTACCTGCAGATCAGATAGTAAATATCTCTGCAGATGCTGTCATTCAACGCTATGAATGTATGGATTTGACTGGTAGGACAATCCTATACAAAGATGTAAACAGCCGCGAATTTACGTTAAATCTGGAGTTTAACACCTCGCCGGGTGTATACGTTATCAAACTATTCTTTGACAAAGGCTACCAAACGTATAAACTTATGCTTAAATAATATATTTCAGATATATAAATTACCTTAATTTATTATTACCGATTATGTTTTGTACCAAAATTAAACATTATTGACTACATAATCCACATCTCGTAATATAAATACCCATACATTTGTAATGAGATGTGCAGCTAATTATTAAGGTACTAAGGAAGCAAGCGCCCCCGCCCGGGGGCGCGCTTTTTTTATTGCATAATACGAATCTATATTTGCTTCGAAAAGCATTATATATAACTCAAGAATGGAATATATACTGCTATATTTCCTCAAAAAAATAGTACTTATTCCTCCAGGGCAAACGCACTAAAAATCATTAACAGCTGCTAATCAGTAGCTTAATTTGATTCAATGTGTAAATATGTTAATACTAAGTACCCCGACAATATTAGATATGTTTTTTCACTTAATCAGGACAAAACACATTATCCCCCTGCAGAGATGGATAGAGAAAAGGAGAGGGGGACGTCAAGGGGTGATCGTATAGCTGAAACAATGCATTGAGTGTTTGTTGATTGAATTCACCCACCTACACCTCCCTCTCCAACTGCACGAGCAGCCCTGCAGGGAGGAATTAAGTTATGTATATCTAAATATGTCCTACTACTTAATTAACTAACAATGAATTATTTATGAAATTAGGTGTGTTTGCACTATTATTCCTCTTTAAGATTTTTTACAGGATTAACCCTTGCTACTTTTAGAGTTTGTATACTTACTGTCATCCATGAGATGAATAAAACGAGTATAGAAACCCCCGCAAAGTACCAAAACTGCAAATCTATCTTATACGCAAAACCTTGTAACCAGTGTTCAGCTAGGAAGTAACTGGTTGATAAACCAATGACAATTGCTAAAATTACCATGTTAGTGAAACCAGCAGAAAGAAGTTGGACTAACTGAGTACTACTAGCTCCTAACACTTTGCGTATACTTATCTCCTTTTTTCTTTGTTCGGCGGTAAATGTTGCCAGACCAAATAAGCCCAGACAAGAGATGATAATAGCTAAGCCTGTAAAATACATGGATAATGCTGCTACCCTTCTCTCTGCTACATATAAAGATTGATATTCCTCATCTATAAATGTGAAGTTAAAAGCATACAAAGGATGAAACTTTTTGTACAATGTTTCAAGTTGCTTGAGGGTCATTGACTCATTCCCTGTCTGGATTCTAACCATTACATTGGCACCTGGTACAAATCGAATAAAAGTGGGTCTTAGTTCTTCGTGGAGAGAGTGAATATGGAAGTTTTCCACCACTCCAATTATTTCTTTGACCCTGTTTCCGTCTCTAATCGTTTTACCTACGATATTTTCAATCCCAATAAGTTTTACAGCAGCTTCATTTATCATGAGCTTACTACTTTCATCTCCATATACACTGGAAAATGAGCGACCTGACAGCACTTTAATGTCTAGTGTTTCAAAGAAGTCATAACCCACTTGCAATCTGGGATAGTTTTCGTCAGGATTAGAAGTAGGTCCATCCCAGGTAAATCCAGAACCTGAATTACTATTAGCCACTATACTTCCTCCATTGAGATTGGTAGTATTTATGACCCCAGGCAGGTTCTTTAACTCTGACATAAATGCATCGGAAAAATCCCGGGAATTACCTTTCATCTGAAAGTGAATGACGTTTTCTTTATTATACCCAAGATGTTTTTGCTGTGTGTATTCAATTTGTTTATTTATTACCAAGACACCAAAGATGAATATCACGGTTAAGGAAAATTGGAAGATGACTAGTCCTCTTCGCAACCATATTTCTCCCCCATGCACTTTCATTTTCCCTTTTAGTATAGTCAATGGTTTGAAACTTGATAGGTATAGGGCGGGATAAGAACCCGCAGTTAACCCAGTTACAATTACAAGGCAGAACAATACGATCCATTCATTTAGTCTGAAAGTAAAGGAGAGCACCTTACCTGTGATGAAATTAAACTGAGGAAGTAATAGTGCAACTAATATACCAGCAACTAACAGAGATAATAAGGTAATGAGCATTGACTCACCCAAGAACTGTATAATTAAAGATTGTCTTTGAGCACCAATAGCTTTTTTTACTCCAATCTCTTTCATCTTTTTAGATGCCTGAGCAGTAGATAAATTCATGAAATTAATGCATGCAATCAGGAGGATTATGATGCCAATAATGGAAAATAATCGTACGTATTCAATTCTTCCACCGGTTACCTTTCCCATTTCATACTCCCCAAACAGGTATCTTTCAGAATATTTTTGTACAAATAGTGTATTTACTTCACCATTCTCGTACTTGTGTTCCAGAAAATTTTCGATCTTTTTATTGAATAGGTCGATGTCTGTCCCTTCCTCCAATATTAAATAGGTGTTTGCATAAGTACTACTCCATTTACTTGCCCACTCATCAGTATTTAACAGCACATTCATACTAATGAGAAAATCAAATTGAACAGTTGAATACGTTGGTAGATCTTCAACAATACCCGTTACGATAAACGTAAACTTACGTCCTCTACGATTCAACACGATTGTTTTTCCGATGGCATCTCGTATGGAAGGGAACAGGTTTAATGCTGTGGTCTCAGAGATTACGATGTTAGTATTTTCTTCCAACACGCTTTTCTTATCTCCTTCTAATAGGTTAAATGAAAAAACCTCAAAGAAGCTTTGACTAGCATATCTACCCTTTACCTCTATTTTATTCTCCTCATTAGATAATATCCCGGAAGGACTCTCCTCTAGAGCACTTAAACATGCAGTTTGTTCGATTTCAGGAATTGTATTAAGTAGGGAATTACCTAAGAGGACTGGGGTATTCTCACCAGTAACAATCTCAGATGGTGATTCATCATTGTGCATGACCTGATACAATTGATCATCTTTTTCATGAAATGTATCGATCTTGAGTTCATCGTTTACCCAAAGGAAAATCAATAATATACAAGTAAGGCCCGTAGAAAGTCCTGTAAGGTTAATGAAGAAGCTGACTTTATTCCGCAAAAAGCTGCGATACGTAATTAATAAATTGTGTCTGAACATAATGAGATGAAATATAGGATTGTGAATGGTTAATAATGGCTGAATAATTCCAGGACGGAATAAGGACAGTACATCTCTTAGGAAATGCCAGTAAGCTTTCTTCTTTCCATTAACATTCAAAGAACGTTGATATCGCTCAATGAGATCCCCTTCGATATCTTCTTGAAAATCACGGTTACAATACCATCGAAAGAAGTTGAGCATCCATCTCGGGGGTCGTGTATCTCGAGGAGCATTCATATTGTAATATTAAATGCGGTTGTAGGAATGGCTTTCCAAAGTGCAAGTCGTTGTTCTTTCGTTTCAGCTAGTATTTGATGACCGTATTTGGTAACCACATAATAACGCTTTCTTTTACCGCCTCTAGCATGAGTTACCTCTCCTAACTCAGAATCTACATATCCCTTCTTTTCCAAGCGTTTAAGCACCGTTTGTAAAGATCCAATACTCACTTTTCGGCTTAGTCGTTTTTCCATCTCATCGATAATTGCAACCCCATATGCGTCTCCATATAGAATAGCCACAGTTAAAAGTACAATTTCCTCAAATTCACCAAGGTGATGTTTACCCATAGAGCCTAATATTTACCTTAAATGTAGTTAATATAATTAACAAATACAATATCCTTCGTTTGTTTTAGAATGCATGATAGAATACTATGCATCATTATTATTCAAAACTCTTTATAAGGTTCATCTATGAACCATTTTCCTTTTTAGAAATATATTTTGGGATAATATATACTACTGATGCAGCAAATTTATGGATACTTTCGTTTATCAAGGGATAAATTCTAGATAGGAACTGTCCATTTTCAGATTGTCCCATTTGAAGTAAACGCTTTTTGAACTCCGCTTATCTGATTACAATATTAATACTTACAACCATGAACAGTACATGTCTAACCCTCAGAGCGGCAACAACATGCTTATTGCTTTTGCTATCTTTCAACGTGGTTTCAGGCCAGCAAATTATCCATGATCACAGATGTCAGGTGATACATACCCATGATCCATTATTTGAGGTCTGGTTGTCCTCCCACTCCGATAAGCATAGAGTAGAAACTCGTTCTAACGACATCTATCAGATCCCTGTTGTAGTTCATGTCATTCACAATGGAGAACCTGAAGGTGAAGGCACGAACCTCTCTCGAGCGCGCATTGAATCACAAATTCGAGTTCTCAATGAAGATTTTCGAAGAAAGAAGGGAACCCTTGGATACAACGAACATTCTGATGGAGCAGATGCAAAAATTGAATTCGTATTTGCGAAGTCTTCACCCTCTGGTACTGCCACTGATGGAATCGTTAGGATAAATCGAAATATTGTTGAGAATCCTCCATTCGGAGGTCATATGGTAGCCATGGGAGCCTATTTCAGTATTTGGAATCCGAACCACTACCTTAATATTTGGGCAATTCCTGGTTTTCAGGATACTGGATTAGGATTAGCAAGATTTCCCATTAGTGATCTTCCAGGTCTGGAAGAAGAAGGAGCATTTACCCTTCCAGGAATTGATAGTCTACATGGTATTCCCGTTAGCGACATTGATGGAGTAGCCATTAATTCTGTCCATTTTGGAGAAAGCGACATAGATTCCCCCTATAGATTTGGAAGGACGGGTACGCATGAGGTAGGGCATTTTCTAGGCTTGTTTCACTTATGGGGGGATGAAGGCTTTGAAGGGAATTGCGATATTGATGACTACTGTGAGGATACTCCCAATATAAACAGCAGGACCAGTGGTTGTCCTATTAACAAACTCGCCTGTGATGGGTCCAAGGCCATGATCGAGAATTATATGGATTATACAGACGATGATTGTATGAATATATTCACCCAGGATCAGGTACTGCGCATGCGTACCGTCCTGGAACATAGTCCGCGAAGAAAGTCTCTACTCACTTCCCCCGGACTGTTTCCTCCCGATGTAGTGTCTATTCCAGAAGATTTATCACAATCGTTTCAGGTGTACCCTAACCCTGTACAAGACAAGGTACACATCGCGTTACCTCCCAATCATCGTTTTACTGATATAGAGATACGTTGGATGAATCTCATGGGACAGGAAATAGGAACGCAGACCAATATCTCAAACCCCGAGCAACATATTGAGTTGAAACTGCCAAATAGTAGTGATAACATACTTCTCATGGTGATTCAGACGGATCAGGGAGTGATGACTAGGCGGTTGGTGAGGGGGTGAGGAAATATTTCTCCATTACAATTTCATAAGTATTATATCCATAAGGAATTAGAAGTATTGAGATCGTCGCTATTTTCCCTAAAAACCGACAAATAATCCGACCCAATACATTTATTGTACAAAATGAGTATTTAATGAGGCGAATATTACAGTTCGCGCATTAATCAGTTCTGTTAAAAATATTCTTTACTATCTTCTCTTTATCCTATGACGCAAGCTGTCATTGGAATGATCGATAGATAATCCAAAATATGAATAGCCATGCTGGATACGATACTACACGTTGGTAAACTGATTAGTGAAGGAAGAGATCCCTGGGAAGATATTATTGATACGGTTGAGCCAGATACTAAAAGTGGGAAAGTACGCCCCCTACAATTAGATTTTGTATTTGACCTTGATGAAAATACTGTACGTGCCAGAGTAGTGGAATTTGATGGCAGATTCCCTCATATGAAGCGAATGGGAGCGGTAAAAATTAGGGGAGGTAGATTTAAAGCTATTTATCCTGCTGTTCCTTCATCAAAAATCATTCAAATTTCTAAGACTTTGTTTGGCAAAGAAGGGGATACTGAGGGTGAAATGAAAGATGTAATTGATCAGAAATATCCTGATTTAAAACAAACCTTATTGTATGAAGTGCTAAGAAAAGTATTCTCATTAAAAAAATATTTTGATGAATGGGTTTATGATAAGGATAAATCCAAATATAGTTACAAGATTGCTGAAACAAGGCTCGAACTTGGAAAACAGGATAAGATTGAATACATAACAACGAAAATTAAATGGGTGAATGAAGATATCCATGAGAGCTACTTATGTGAGGTACAGGGTTTTGAGCTATTGATACAAGAAGAATTTTTTCCCTCCAGGCAAAAAGATAACTCTTATCAAAAAATTGGCCTAGATTATTCAACGGGTTTTGAAACCTCTGGGCTTGAAGTCCCTAATTTCTACGGTAGATATAATATCAATAAATTCTTTGTTCAAGAAACATGCAACTATGCTACAGGTTTTGATAAGAAATATTATGATAAAAATTATCAGTTAAATACAGAAAATCGCATTTATCTAGATCGTGGAAGTACCTTTTTTCTTGATAATTATAAAGTAAAAATCGCCAATCTGGATCATGTAATTCTACCTCAAGTTTTACATAAGGATTTAGGAGAACTAACAGAAGAGGTATTAACGAAAATCCATACCAAAGCAGACCTATTGTTCAGATTACACCAGGTGAGCGAATTTGTTGAGACACTAGAGGATGATGTTGATTATTTCTGGTTGAATTTTGTAGCTATCGATTCAGACGGCAATTATTTCAAAGTGGCAAATCTAATCAAGGATGTCCCATGTTTCCATTTTGAGGGGGTTATTAAAAACTTTTTTAAAGCAGGGAAAGTTCTTCGCCCTTGGTTGGGAGAAAGATATTTGTTTAACGTAGGGAGAATGTATTTTTTTATTCCTGTACGCAAAGACCAGAAAAAAAACCGTGCGCTTCTATTATTTGCTTCATTATTGGAGCAACGTAAAATTGATAGTACAATCATCTTTCAGCATTTTAATGAATTGATTCTCTGTCATTGGTATGAACGTTACAGAGCCTATGCCAATATCAGAGGAGGGACTGATTTTGACTTTCTGGCAAAGGATGCCGTCTTCATCTATCTAGCTTTTTTCCTAGCACTTAGAAATCTTCAGCTTTTAAAAGACAATATATTTATGGACGCCAATCAACTATCCAAATCTATTTCAGAACAAATTGCTCAAGATGAAAAAGATTTCCTATTCCATCTCGGCTATACTAATCATCAACAAGCTCTATTCTATCTGGGAAGAGCCTTAAGCAGGGTAGCTTATGCCCAAAGTAGAAGTGAACACAATAAACCCGTATTGAATAAGCTTAACTACAACGGAATGGACCGAAGGAGTATCGTATTGCTAGCAAATGACCTCATGGAAAAGGGAAATCAATACAAAAACAAGGACAAACATACATTACCAATTATAGAGAAATATCTAAATGCATTTTTCGGACTTTTCCCTGCAAACGAAGACGATTGGCATACTTCTCCTCAAGAAGCTTTGTTTTTTATCCTTTCCGGGTACACATATGGCATAAAATCCAAAAATCAATCTGAAACAATTAAAGAATCTACTCATGAATAACGCAATTCAACACAATTCTGACTTCTTATTCTTGTATGAGGCAGTCCAGTGCAATCCTAATGGAGATCCCGACCAGGAAAATAAACCTAGAATGGATTATGATACAAATACAAATCTGGTAACTGATGTACGGGTCAAAAGGTATATCAGGGATTATCTAAAACAGCAAGGCAAAGAGATATTTGTTGATATGGAAAGTGATGCAAAGGTTGCCATGGATACCAGAATCAACGCTATCCTAACAAGAACCTTTACAGATGATAATTTAGTAAGGAATCTATTGCAGGATGAAGAAATGTATCAAACTTATCTGGCTCATAAAGAGGTTTCTCCTGAGAAAACACTTAAAAAATTTACCGATAAAAAGACCTATAACAGACCGCTAAACATTGCATTATTGACTGGATTAGTCAAAAATCAGTTTATAGATATACGGATGTTTGGCAGTGCCTTTGCCATCGAAGGTTTTAACAAATCCATGACAGGCCCCATACAACTAAACTGGGGTTATTCACTTAATCCTGTCTTTTTAATGGATTCAAATACTATATCATCCATTATGAACGACGAGAATAGCACATTTGGCAAAGATTACCGGGTAAAATATAGCTTGCTTGCATTCCATGGTACGATCAATAAATATGCTGCACAGACTACCGGATTAACCATGGAGGATCATGAGCTTTTCCGTGATTCCATTTGGAAAAGTATTACAGCCTCTCCAACCCGTTCAAAACTCAATCAATATCCAAAATTATATCTGGAAGTGGTTTATAATAAAGAATACCATAATGGTTACTTTGGAGATTTGAGAAGTTTGGTGGATGTCAAAATCCGGGATAATGCTGATCCACGTACAGTCAGAGTTTTCAGCGACCTTGAATTATCCTTTGATCGCCTAAAACAGTTATTGGGTTCTACAGGTAGCCGGGAAGAAAAACCAGTCAAGGAAGTTATCATTAATACATCGCCTGATCTAAGCTATTAGGAGTATGAAGTTATTGCGAATGAGGATAAGTGGAAAAATGGCGCATTTCAGAAAATATTACGCCAACAATACCGCTCTAAGCTATTTTATACCTCCCAGAACTACACTAATGGGTATGCTTGCAGCAATCGTAGGCCATGAAAAAGATTCGTATTACGAATCACTATCTTCTGAAAAAATCAGAATTGGCGTAGGCATTCAACATCCGGTTAAAAAGTCTTTCCATAGATTGAATTTACTCATGATAAAAGGAAAGTCAGATTTTAGGGGTCAAAAAGGTAGAATTCAAACTCCATTTGAAGTAGTTACTGGATATGAGATTAACCGGGATATGGTAAGCTATGAGATATATGTGAGCTATCACGGAGAGAAAGCAGCATTTTTTGATTTGCTGTGTGAACAATTGAATAAACAAGGTCCAGTATTTTCATTATCCCTCGGTCCTGCAAATATGTCGGGATTTATCTCAGATTATCAAATCATTGATCAACTGGAAATCCAAGAGCTACAGGCTGAGGATGAAGATATAATGCTTCATACAGCTGTTAACAGCAATTATGTAAATTCTTTGAATTGGGAACAAAATCACAAACTCTTGGTAGAGGAAGAGCTTATGCCTGCTGATTTTATCGCTAATAAAGATCGAGAACTTAAAAAAATGATTCGCTTACTTTATACTACAGATGGACAAGCGCTTCCTATAAACTACTCTGGGACCTACTGGCAAATTAACACTCCACAATCCAGGAACATAACATTTATTGAATGATATGAAGTTCTATTCACACGCTCAAACAACTGAGAATGGGGAAAAATATGGTAGCAAGTTGCTTCATGTCCATACAAAAGGAGTTTTAAATAATGCCATTAAACAACTTCATTCCCGGATAAACTTTTCTATCCCTTTTAAAGAACTTAAACAAATACTGGAATACATCAGTACCTTTCATGATTTGGGTAAGTACACCCATTATTTTCAACATTATTTGCTTGACCATCCTACTGAAAAAGACAAAAAACAACATGCTAGATTCGGGGCTATCACCTTGTATAATCTTTATCAAAATCTTGGGGTAGATCAAAAACTAGCATATCTAGCGTATTACATTATTCTTTATCATCATAGAAATCTTACTTACCCATTAGATACACAAGTCGATAAATTACTAGATAAGCATTATTCAGATGATGATAGAGAAATATTTGAAGCTCAAACCATTAGTATTCAACAGTATTTATCTGTAATTGAACAAGAAATATCGATCAACAAACTTGATCAGTTTCTATATATACCTGAGATCAAGCGTATCAAAAAATTTCTGAGAAACTGGCTTGAAAAAACAAGCGCTTCTGTAGGTATTGAAGATTACTTTCTTATAAACTATTTATTCTCACTACTAATTGAGGCTGATAAACTGGATGCCTCTGATACACCCATTCATTTCCAACAGCAACTTCCCTCTAAAGCTGTAGATTATTTTATCCAATCTCTACAAATTAACCCATCCCACCAAAATAACCTTAGGAATGAAGTACGAAATGAAGTCATAAAACAATTGGCACAACCAGAAATTCTTACAACCCGTATTTTTCTCCTTACTGCTCCAACTGGCATTGGTAAAACACTCACCGCACTGGACTTTGCATTACAACTAAGAGTTAAGATCCAGAAAGCAGAAAATTTTATCCCCCAGATAATAACTGCTTTACCTTTTATTAACATAATAGAACAAACACTATCTGTATATCAGGCAGTCCTCCCTGAAGCACACGCAAAAATTTTGGGACATTATCAATATGCAGATGTATTTGGATCACAAGAAAAGTCCGATGATCAAGGTTATGACCAAAAACTTATGCAATTAGATACTTGGCAGTCGGACATCATTGTTACTTCTTTCGTGCAATTATTACAGACATTAATAAGTAACAAAAATAAACTTCTCAAGAAATTCAATCATTTAGCCGGAGCAATCATCATTATGGATGAAGTACAAAGCATGCGTCTGGAACAGGTGCCATTGATTGGGGCCATGCTGTATTTTTTATCTGAATATCTCAATACCCGCCTTTTATTGATGACAGCAACTCAGCCACTTATTTTTGAACTTGCAGAAACACATATACTTGAGAAATATGGAGTCACTATATCAAATAAGATCATTCAATTACTTGATCATCCATTGAAATATTTTCAAGAATTCCACCGCACTAAACTTATACCAATCATTCATCCAAAATTGGAAAGCGAAAAAGCTTTCATTAATCTCTTTCTGGAAAAATGGGATGGCGAGAAATCATGCTTGATCGTGGTTAATACTGTAAATCGATCTTTAAAGGTATTTCAGGCAATTAGGGACTACTTTGAAATAGAAGCATATAACAATCCAGTTTACTATTTGTCGACCAATATTATCCCAGCGCACCGTCTTGAAAGAATCCAACGCATCAAAAACGATTTAAAAAGTGGAAAATGCCCTATATTAATCTCCACTCAGGTTGTAGAAGCAGGAGTCGACCTTGATTTTGATATGGGATTCCGAGATTTGGGCCCTATAGACTCCATCGTCCAGGTAGCGGGCCGTATAAATCGTGAAAATAATGACTCCAGAAAATATTCCCCATTGTATATTGTAAATTTTGGAGACTGTACTAAAATATACGGTCCTATTACAAACCACCAGGCTAAATCTGCATTATCCAGAGAAATCATCTATGAACCTGAATACTACGATTTGGTAGCCATATATTTCAACAATCTGTCAGAAGATAGTGTGTACAAGTATGCAGAAAATATGTTTGAAGCCATCTCTTCACTCAAATATGACGGGGAAGATGAATATGTTATCTCGAAATTTTGTGTAATCGAAGAAGCGCAAAACACTTTAAGTATTTTTGTTGATTACAATCAAAACGCTTCATTCGCTCGGCAAGCCTTTGTCAATATGTTTTCCTCAAAAGGAAAAGAAAAGTTTCAGTACAAGAAATTATTTGATCAACAACATAAAAGGATGTTTCACCAACATATTATTACTATTCCTAAATACTATGTACCCTCTACATTGGAAAAGATTGTACCTGAAGCAACAGACTTAGATATATACGTGGTTCCTTTAAATAATGTAAATCAATACTATGATTTTCAAACAGGGTTCATCCGCGAATCACAGGATCATTCACTAGATTATTCAACCGTAATTCTATAATCGTAAAACACTTTTTCATGCATTACACCCGTATCACATTTCCTCAAATTCATCTAAGAACCCGCGATGGACACAAACTTCGGGGGTATTTTGGACAACTCTTTCGAGAACATTCTCCCTTGCTTCACAATCACTTTGAAGATGGTAGATTGAGATATGCATACCCACTTGTACAATATAAGGTAATACATCATATCCCCATGCTTATTGGCATAGGAGAAGGTAGTGAATTACTCACTCAACTCTTTCTACAAATCAGGGAACTACGACTTGAAGATCAGGTATATCCTATATTTCACAAGCATATACAAAGTCAGGAGGTGCATCCCGCTATAGATACAGATTTGTATACTTACAAATTTGCCACACCCTGGCTGGCTCTCACACAGAAAAATTACCAACAATATCGCAAACTCAATTCTCGAGAAATAACACCCTTCTTACAAACTAAGCTTCGTAACCATCTCATTACGTTCCTTAAAGTCGTAGAAGCTGACCTAAGTTCTACGTTAATGCTACAAGTACAGCT
>CAZZEC010000026.1:1679-48705 GCA_964652565.1 uncultured Bacteroidia bacterium | reverse complement strand
ATCCTATTTCAACATCTAATTCTTTGCTTCGGTTACAAAATACACTAAAAAAATGATTTAAACTTTTTTACAGTGGTATTGGGCACTTGATATTTCTATGCTTCGGGACCACTTTCCACTACAATAAGGATTGAAGAACCAGCATGCACTTAAAGACTTCAAGAAATACTTATGTCAATATTATAAGCCTAATCCATCTCCCTACTGATAATCCACCGATCTCATCTCCCCCGAAGCGTCTATGATATTCGTTTCCTTGCCCGGAATGATGTCAGTATTGTGTGCAGAAATGCAGACCCAGCCTCGTGTGTGTTTTTGCAATACAAAGCTGAAGAGATTTTGTCGGTCGGCGGGCTGGACGATGTCTCCGTGGCGGGTCTGCCCCGATAATTTCATGCGCCCATGAACTACCGCCACTTCGTCCGTTACATATTTCACGCTGGATTTCCTCAGGGAGAGGGTAGATTCGGGAAAAATCACCTTCAACCCATAGTCATGGGCTTTCCAGATAGCCTTGCGATCATGCCACCAAAGCCCCACCACATTGACAAATTCGGCATCTTCCACAAAGAGATTGGCTATAGCTATCGCATCTCCGCTGTTCCAGGCCTGAATCCAATGATCGAGAATGTCTTCGGGTTGTAGGAGATACGTCTGGGTAAACATAGGCTATCTTTAGAATGAAATGTGTACGTGAATTTAGGAAAATATGCGTGAGGATATATGATTGTTGAGATAGTAAGTGAGTGGAAAATCTAACATATATATATCAGATCACTTTATACACACAACAAACTCCCAAATTCTTACCCTTTCATTAAATCAAAATCACCCTAACATATATTATACCTCCTCTAATATAGAGCAACCATCTTCCTAATAATTCAAAATAAGATATATCTTCAGAATTTTCCCCAAATAAATTCACGAGAAAAACAGTCTAAACTTTAAAAACCATTTCCCTAAAAAAGTCTATTGATCAAACTTAACTCATATTTATTAGCAACCACTCCAATAATACCTAATGGCGGGAATTCCAGCACATACTATGACTATCATTTATTGCAAAAATCTATTTATTCGATATTTGAACATTATTGATTATTTAATCCACACCTCGTAATACTTAAAATCATACATTTGTAATGAGATGTGCAGCTAATTATTAAGGTACTAAGGAAGCAAGCGCCCCCGCCCGGGGGCGCGCTTTTTTTAAACACACGTTTTTACCCTCCGTATAGAAATACAATACTTCTACAACCTATTTATGTACTGCTCATTTATTAACACATTTCTTCTATTTACCCTGACGTACTGCATAGCCTGTCAGGAAAATGACACCGTTGTTTCTACTCAAAATGATACAGAAACAATCCAACCATCAGATACACTCGTCTTAGACACCCTTGCACAGGCAAGTGTAATTTCAGTAACTGTATCCGGACAATCAGGTGCGTATCAATTTTCCGTTGAAATTCAAAGCCCTGATTTGGGATGCGATCAATATGCGGACTGGTGGGAAGTAATAACCAAAGAACAGGAGTTGGTATACCGAAGAATTCTTACACATAGCCATGTCAATGAGCAGCCTTTTACAAGATCTGGTGGGCCTGTCAATCTCGATGAGGGAGATGAAGTGTGGGTCAGAGCACACATGAATAATACGGGTTATGGACAAGTAGTTATGGAAGGATCTGTGTTAGAAGGATTTACTAAGGATACCCTAAGTATAGGGTTTGCGGATAGCCTCTCTTTGGTAGCGCCGCTCCCCCAAGGCTGTGCATTTTAACGAATTTATATTTCTAAAGTCGTCGCAAAAGCCTGAATGACAAATTTGCGTTGTGTTCTATATGCTTCTAGTGAATCATAACAAAAGACCATGCCTTTAGATGCGTTGAACATCGCATCTGCATTTTTGCTGAGGAAATCACTTCTGAGTTGAGTCAATGATTGATCATCGAGTTCTACCATTTTTTCTACGATCTTTTCAATCATCAGAGTCTCGGACTCAACAATTGCTTCTTTAGAACCCGGAAATTTCATAACAAACAACTCGAGATATAATTCTTGAGCAAAATGCGTAAAATATTTATTGTGAATAGCATCCAGAGACTGTTCAAAAATTTCACTAAATGTTCCTCGAGAAGTAGATAAAGCAGAGAGTAATTCCTCTTGCTCTCTTCTGCTAATTTCTCTTACAGCTTCCTGAAAAAGTACGTCTTTGTTTTCAAAATACACGTAAATAGATGATCTGGAGATACCAGCAGTACGTGCAATGTCTTCTAAGGACGTTTTCCGAATCCCCAAACTATTAAAAACCTCTATGGCAGCTTGTAATATTAACCTTGATTTAGACACTGTCATCCCTGTTACAACATTAACATGAAATAGCGTGTTATTCCATTTGTCTCAAACAATTTGATGCCAATATAAACATTTTTCAGATATATACTCAAAATCGTATTTTCCTATAATTTACAATTTATTTCAATGGCTAAAACTTTTCATGTGCATTTATGTAAATGTGATTTTTCCATAATAATAATCTCAAGTTTGTTAACTTATTCTGTACTATAAATGCATGTTCTTTGTGTTTCAATATTAATATCCAATTAATATTTGTCTGCTAACTGAAGTGATCAGGCAAGTTTGGATTGCACAATCTTCGCTTTGCTAATACTTGATATCTGCTATTGAGGTAAGGAATTTTCTTCATTTTTTTCTGGAGAAAGCATTTAATTCATCTTTTCAATTAATGCTACCCAATCTTTGTCACTATCCTTACCTGCGCTTCCGATTGATACCTGCTGACCTCCCATTACCTGATCTGACAAGTTCTCCCCCCTCTCTAGGATATGAGCTCGGAGGATGTACAGCTAACCAATAAATGTAGGATTCCTGAGAATATTGAATAGTAGAAGAAGTGTTGCATAAGGGTGTAAGAGTGTAATAGTGCTTATTAAGGTAAATTAAAAAGGTCAAAAAAAAAAGCCTGGCTAATGCCAGGCTATCTATGAAAATTTGCCCCCTGAACGTTACTTTTTGATAAATCGATGAGCAGGATATGTACCTATCATCAAATGATACATACCAGGACTCAATCTGGAAATATCCACAGGATTCTCAAAACGCTTACGCAGTACTTCTCTTCCTTGTACGTCGAATATTCTCACCATTTTTTCTTCCAGTTCCTCTCCTTCGATATACAATCGGTCAAATGCCGGGTTGGGGAAAGTAGTAAGCATAGGCACTTCTTCTACCTCTTCGTCAGGTAAAGCAGTACGTGCACCGTCCAATGATTCCGCACTGAAACAACGTGTTTCATTGAGTGATTCATTTGTAGCAGCAGATTGAGATACAGATTCATGGAATAGAACGATGCGATCTATCTGATGTAGGTCCGATCTACCTGCTAGCTGGAATGTGTAGGTTCCAGGTTGAGTGAACTCTACGTAGATGGGAGACTTTTGGTGATTCACATCTGCAGTGGCTCTCCAGGCAAAGTTTCCTTTCCCATTACCAAAAACCTTGATAAATCCATCGTAAGCCTTTCCATCCTTATTCATGAACTTCGTATCGGGGAAATTGATCCATGAATCATTGGATAAATCACTTCGTACACCGTCAGGCTGACGCATTCTCCACAAGAAGCGATACGTACCCGTTTTATTGATCGTGATGGATACATTTGTCACTCCTTTGTTTGAATTCCCGTATGAGTTACCTCCTGTCCATTGGATATAAGTACCTCCAGTGGCAAGGTTATCTTTTTTCTTCACCCAAGGTGCCTGAACGGGTAGGCTCTCCGCCTCCATCACCACAATACCGTTTTGCTCTACAAAATCCTGACAATCCGTAACTGGAGGAAGGGGATCATCCGCTAGCACGCTGGTAACTTCTAATTTGAAAGCAATCGACTGGGTCTGGAGTCCGCAATCGTCCGTAGCGATGGCCACTATTTCATGATTACCCGCCGGAGCATTTTCCAAGGTATAAGTGTAAGGATAGACTCTTTCCAGTTGCACAGGTTTTCCATTCAAGAAGTATTCAACTGTTTGGATTTCACCATCACTATCCTTTGCATCAGCATAGAACTCTACGTTAGATCCTTCCGGTACAGTGGAAGTTGTAGGTTGAGTAATAGAAACGTTTGGTGCCTGATTATCCTGGCATGGGTCTTTAGGATCAGGTTCAGGGATACTAGCACCTACTTCAAATGATACCCAATTTACATTCAACAAGTATCCATTAGCTCCGACGTACATCATCTTAAGATTCTGCTTTCCTTGCTCCAGGTTTGCATGGGTGGTAATTGACTTCCAGGATTGCCATCCACCCGTATTTCCAACGGATATAGATGCTACTTCCTCCTCATCAGCATAAAGTTTGATATCCCCGCCATTTGTAGCACTTGCTACTCTGAATGTTACTGTGTAAACCGCAGTGGTTTCTGCATAAACCTGGTAAGAGGTATAATCTCCGTTTTGAATCCATCCTACATTCTCACCTCCACCTTGATCTGCAGTACCTTGAGTTTTAATTCCTTGTTGGTCATCAAATGCTTCTGCTTGAATCATACCCGGAATTATTTTATCTACGGGTAGTGGATCAGGCTCAATGGGTGTTGGAGGGTCAGAACTGACCGTAGTATCAGGTTCTTCTGTTATATCTTCTCCTACACATGTAAATACCAGACTTTGCCATCTTCCTCTTGAATATCCATACTCGCTTCCATTTTGTATCTTCTTATTAGTGGCAGTATTGAATTCCACCTGAATAAGATCACCACTCTTCACCGACACATTCTTCCAGGTCTCCATAGCAGGTAGATAATCTGTTTCAGAGGAAGGATTCACAAATGTACCGATCAGAACTCCACCTACATATAGCTTATAAGTACTTTCGCCATCGCTTTCCACTAAGGTATTCAATGTTATATCATACATACCCGTAGGTCCGTCAAAGGTGCTGTTTGCTGCAGCAAATTGATCCTTGTACTGAGCAGCATCAACAGCTAGTGCATCTCTCGTATTGTCTTTATATGCAGGAACAAATCCATCTAAATTTATATTTGGGAAGTCGCTGGTGGCATCCATTGCAATGATAGTATTGCAGTCGCCAGGTGTGGGTTCGGGATCAGAAGGAGGAGCAGGTGCTTCTACAGTAATGCTTAATTCATCCATTTCTGACTCCATTCCACAGGTATCCATGGCAACAACTGCCAGCTTATGCGTACCTTCTGCAATATCTTTGACAGACATACTGTAAGGCTCAGTATCATCGCTACCCATATTTTCACCATTCAGATAGAATGTTACCATCTTAACAGCACCATCTGTGTCTGTGGCAGATGCCTTCATCATTAGTTCAGCACCCAGTTCCATTGTACTATTGGCCTCAGGTGATACTAATTCTACAATGGGAGCTATATTTTCAGCACAAGGATCTGGTGTTGGAGGCTCCTCATTTCCAATACATGTCAATACCAGACTCTGCCATCTTCCTCTGGAGTATCCATATTCACCTCCATTCTGGAACTTCTTATTTGTAGCGGTATTAAATTCTACCTGAATAAGATCTCCATTTTTGACCGAAATATTTGTAAAGGTTTCACTTGCAGGTAAGTAATCCTGATCAGAAGAAGGATTGATAAATGTCCCAACAAGTTCCCCTCCTACATACAACTTGTACGTACTTTCTCCATCGGATTCTACCAATGTATTTAATTGTACGTTGTATGTTCCTGTCGGTCCTTCAAATGTGGTATTCGCAGCAGCATATTGATCCTTATATTCAGCAGCATCAATAGCCAGTGCTTCTCTTGCATTATCTACATACGCCGGAACAAAACCCTCCACCTCTATATTGGCAAAGTCAGTAGTAGCATCCATAGTAATGACTGTGTTACAGTCTCCGGGAATAGGGTCAGCAGGAGGATCAGTAGGTGTCTCTGGTGCCTTGATGGTAATTGTAATAGCCTTCGATGTAGTAGTTGCTTTACAATCATCAGTGGCTACCGCTGTCAACACATGAGAACCTGTAGTCAAATTATTAAGGTTTATGCTATAAGGTGCTGCATTATCCGCTCCTACCTCTTTGCCATCCAACATAAATGTGACCATTTCTATATTGCCATCTGCATCTTCTGCCACTGCCTTCACCTCTACATTGGTACCCGATTCATATACAGCTCCTTCTGTAGGAGATGTGAGCTCAATTGCAGGTGTAGTATTATCAGCACATGGATCAGGTTCTGGAGTAGACTGCTGATAAAGTCTTTCTTCTGGCCCATTTCCAGATGGTTTATCGTAGGCTTTAGACAAATAGAATTTATCAAACTCAAATCCGTCTTCTCTCATTGAGAAATGAATGGTATGAATACCTTTGGAAGGGATATCTAAATAGATCAATCTCGGCTCTCCACAGTGGTTGGCATTCGTACGCTGCTTACTTTCCCAGGTCCACTGTCTTTTACCATTACACCACTGCATACGCTCACCGGTATTAGGCCAGTTTCCATTCAATCCCACGTGTATACCGTTATCTTCACTACCTGTAGAATGAGCCCTTACCCATACATAGTATTTTCCAGGGTTATTGAAGTAAATCTTATAGGTAAGAATTCCCAAGACACCGGGTTTGTTAGAAAAGGATACACCATTCACTAGCGGATCATCATGCGTTACCCGAGTATCAGGAAGAATTTCTAAATATTCTCCTCCACTAGCACTTTGTGCATGGTTTCCATCTGGGTCAGGATTGATGTTGGGATCCTGATTGATACCTGTAACATACCATTGACGTTTATCAGTCTTTTCTTGTGAAATAAAGTGCTCGGCCTCTACTGCAACATAGCCATCAATTTCTTCGAAGATCATTTCTCCTGGAGGAACCGGGTCTGGATCTGGTATGGGATTAGGATCGGGATCGGGAGTGGGCTCCTCAGGTGTTTCTTCTCCGGTACACGTGAATACCAGACTTCTCCATCTTCCTCTGGAGTAAGCATATCCACTGCCTTCTGCTATCTTCTGATTTGTGGCTGTGTTGAATTCCACCCTAATAATGTCCCCGGTTTGAACGGAAATATCATTCCACGATGTTCCTGCAATACCATAATCTGAATTTGAAGCAGGATTCGTGTAAGTACCAATTAATGTCTTACCTATATACACTTTATATGTACTTTCTCCATCACTTTCCATCAAGGTATTGATTCTGATATCATACTTTCCAGCAGGTCCCTGGAAAGCTGCCTCAGCCGCTGCATATTGATCCTTATATTGAGAGGCATCAACTGCTAATGCATCTCTTGCATTATCCTTGTAGGCTGGAACAAATCCGGCTACATCTATATTGGGAAAGTTATCAATGGCATCCATGAGAATGACCGTATTACAATCCCCGGGAGTGGGATCGGGATCGGGTGTTGGATCGGGTTCGGGAGTAATGGATCCGTCTGAGGTTAAGAGTGCAACCCAATCATTGTTGTCAGGAGCATTCAACGTATTACCTGTAAATGAGCTTGCATTTTGCAATTGCCCATTTCTTGGATTATACCATTGAAGTTCCCAATTGCTATTGGGGAGTGTAATTCCTGTACTACCTCCATTGGGACGATAGATTGCATAGGCATTTTTGGATGTACTGCGCAATACATAATCCGATCCATCTCCAGTAGCAGAGTTGTCATTGACAACATTGGGAAGGAATTGTTGGAAATATTTCTGGAAAAATTTCAACGCATAAGAAGCATCCGTATATTTCTGATCCCTGGTGCGATGATCTTCACAGGTCAAATCAGAGCATCCGGATTGATATCCGTAGTAAAATTCAACTCCTGTACCTCCTGCCATCAGTGTAGCCCATACAACCTTATGGCGGATGAGTTTGATGTCATTGGGATCTACATCGGTACCTATACTTGCATTTCCTGGTTCATCCACAGCTACAATCCACTTCTTTCCTGCATTTGCTGATTTTGTGACCCATTCATCTACGTTTCCAAATACTTCATTAAAATTATTATTAGATGTTTGTAGCGAAGCACCAGTCAATTTTGATTGATTTCCAATGAGATCATCATATCTATTTTTCTGGCCTGGATAGGTGTGCATGACGATGTTATGCCCATAGGGATCTATATCATAGAAATATTGAGCCATGGCTCTCTCTTGCTGAGTGGTCTGGGTATTTTCCTCTCCCAAATTCCAGTTCAATGCCAGGTGATGTCCATAGCGTGCCACTAATTCTCGGTAATACAATTTTCGCTCTCTTCCCACGTCTCCACCATCCATTTTCTGATCGTTTTCCGTCTCCTGCGTCTTAAAATGTAGGTACATTCCTTTCTTATCTCCGTATTCAAAGACCTTTTCCCATTGGTCCATTTTAGATACATCAAAACGATCGTGATGTACATCAGACCAGTTCCTCACGTCATTCACCTTTCCCAAATGAGGAAAAATAGTCTTGTCATCACCATCTAAACTGAAGGTAAGAAATGAAAATGCATTTACACCTTTTCCACTTAGATAAGCTACAGCCCCTAATATTCCTTTTCCTTTACCATTCTTCCAGGTATAATCTGAAGCATCTGATGCTACATAATCCTGTAAATGTGGTGCCCAATCTTTTTTGGCCCTAGGAGTAGCATCAAAGTCCACGTAGGAAAATTTGTTCTCTGGAGCATCTGCACCTGCCTTAACAAACCATTCTTTGGTCTCGGCATATTGTAAATAGTGTTCCCCTACATAGTCCAATCGGCCTTTGGCGCGATGGTCTCTCCCTGTCTTGTCAGTAGGAGCAATGGAAAAGCTTCCCGTCTTGCCATCCATGAATCCTGCACTTTGTCCTCCTCCATTGATCGCTACATCATTACCCTCTTTAAAAGATACGCTGTATGTCCATGTCCCCACTGCATCGGGAGCAAAATGGACACGCCAGATATTACCAGAGTTAGCAGAGGTGTTGGCGGCATTACCATCTGCTGCGTAATATCCAGGGACATTGTAAGTGGTACTTCCATTCTTAAACGTAACTTCTAATCTGTAATCTGCAAACGGATTTTTTGAAGCTGTTTCTGATGTTTGTGGTCCCTCAAATGATAAAGTGACCTTATGCCACTTTTTGAGTTCTCCTTCAATTGTTTGAGCTCGGGCTAGCGAGAGTAGCCATAAGCTACACGTAAAAAGTAATAAGCGTTTAATTGTGTACATATTTACCAATATTGTGTTATCTTATTAAGTTTGATTTTTTCATTGATTGAAAATTGCTACTCAAGAATAGTTTTGAAGGATTTCTACCGCGAATGAAGCATGTAAAAACTGCTTCGGAATCCGAAGAGATTCCGACGAATCAACCCTAGAATAGCTTCCTATTATATTAAATCCAGTTGGCGGGGAAGGGACAAATATCTGAGTTTAGGTTGCGCTTTAGTTTAGTTTATTTGTTAATAATCAATCCCTTCTGACTACACTACAAATGTAGCATATGGCATTTCACGCAAAAAGTAAATATGTACGTGTATATTACACGGAAAAATAATCCAATATTATGTAATTATATTACTATCAACTATTAAGAAGAGAAAAACATCCATTAAACACCCAATATTTCTCAGCATCATTACATGCTACCCTATTTGTTTTACTACAAAAAATAGAAAAGGAACTACATGCTTTGTTGAGAATTACCTAAGGTATAGGATATTTGGACTGAACATTTTGCATGCTCCAGGATGTAAGCTTACTCGTATATGGATATTGTACTTAGATTCACCCAACTACACCTACCACTCCAGCTACACAATCAGCCTTGCAGGGAGGAAATTGAAGAATATATATAATTATGCCCAATTACTTATACTACATTAAGTTCCAGGAATAAACTACAGTTCACTGAGATCCAGACTGTCTAACACTATGGGTTTGTCTACTTCTACCACTCTTCTGCTCTTAACAGTATGTCCATCTGGTGCTACTATTTCTGCAACAACTTCATATGTGCCCTCCGCCTGAGGAAAAGTTATGGATAAAGGTGCCGTTGACTTTTCAAGTTTTGCAATGACGACTTCTTGTTGCACTTCTGAGACTACAGAATCCCCTCTCATAATTCTCAACACAACCTGTCCGTCATATTTATCCTCCATCTTGTTAGTAATAACCACAGGAAATTCTTTCTCTGTCCCAGGTTCATATTTATGAGTCCAATCGTCAATATGAACATACATTGTATAATCTGCGGGGCCCTTTGTATCGCAGGAAAATGTTACCAATACGAACGTAGAAATCAATGCGTAATATGTGAAGTGCTTCATGTTCATTGTCTAATTAATACTAAAAATAAGGTCCTTGTTCAGGCGTAATATCTGCTTCTTCTAAATACTCATTCATTGAGTGGATCATATTTAGTCCAATAGGAGTTTGATAGAGATATACCTTTTTTAAGGATGGTAATTCTAAAAGATAGAACAAGCTCTTTTCATCTACTTCTGTCTCGGAAATGTTGAGTACTTCCAGTGAGTCCAGAGCTTGAAGATAGCTTAATCCACTTCCTTTGAGACAAGTTTTGGGAAGGTACAATTCTCTTAGATGCGTAAGTTGTCCGATATAATATAATCCATCATCAGTAATTTCAGCCCCCGGTAAAGAGATTTTGGAAAAAGCCTCTGCGTAAGGAAGTAATTCTGCTAACTGATTATCTCCGAAATAAGCAGGTGGGAACCTCAGCGATAGTGCAAAGTGGGTAGAATCAGTCAACGGATCAGGTTTAATATCCACATGGAGTTTTTGGGCCAATCGGTCCAGTTTCTTCTGCATGGCTATTCTTTTCTCTTTGGCTTCCTTTTCAGCCCTCCTCAAATTTAATGCCTCCGGCATCAGTTCCTGTACCGCTCCCAGGATCTCTTTTGGAAAGAGAGAGTCTACGTATGAAAGCGTGGGATCAGCCCCCTGTTTAATCCACCATTCGATTAACATAATGGCTGAAGAATCCATTTGAGGTTTCCCAGAAGGTGGCATATGGCTATCGTCATCTAATGGAAGTATCATCCTGTGATACAATTCACTACTATCGGGTTTTCCCGATACCAGAATAGGCTTATGCGAATCTCCTCCAGCCATCAACGCCTCCCAGGTATTCATTTTAAAATTTCCTTTTGTCTTGTTGTCATTATGACAACTCATACAACGGGATTTTAATACGGGTCTAATCAATTCTTCATATACATTTACTTCTCCCAGACTATTTCCACTACCCAGGCTGGCAGTTACAAATTCTGAAGAAGTAGATAACGGTACTTGTAAAAAATCTTCTCCATGGGTGAGACTCCCTCCCATATGGCTGGTATAAATCATTCCTGCAGTACTTAGACCCAATACTCCCAGATATGCGTATCGGATATTGGGTATACGAAACCGTATCATCACAACATAGATAATAGCCAGTACTGTGATACCAATCCCCAATCCAATACCGCCATTTTTGTGTGCGAGCGCGATTTCACCCGCATAGGACTCATTATTGAATAATTGAAAACCAGCAACAATAGTCACCCATACACTCAATACCAAAATTCCTATCAAAAAGGGTCTTATAGCAAGATAGGATTTGAACTTAGCATTGAGTCCCAGAACTTCTATTAAAAAAAGTAACATCAATAAAGCAATGGGAAAATGGACGAATAAAGGGTGTAATCTTCCTATGAGGATTTCCATATGTTACTTTAAATATTATATTATGTATATGACAATAAGTGCGTGTTATCGACCCAGAAGGGTATTAACCCGCACTTATTGATTTGAACCCTTACAATTTATGAGTAGATAAATACTCTATCTCCTGCCATTACTTCTTGATGTTCTTCATCAAACGTAACCCTTGTTCCAGTGCGTAAGGATGCTGTAGTCATGATATTGGCAATAGAATGATTATAACCCGCTTCGATAGGAGCATTGGGTTGCTTGCGACTTCTTACGCATTCCATCCAATTACGCACATGAGAAGAAGTTGTATTGTCCGCTCCTGTGTTAGCATCCGTTGCGATAGCCTCTGCATATTCCACTAAAGACATTTCTTCCAGTAAAAATGGCTCCATATCCATAGCAGAAGCTCTACGCTCTGTCAATCCCCCATTAGGTGTAACCATATTGGTTTTGAGATTGAGCTCTCCACCGTTTGAGTAATAAATTTCTTTTGTACCTCCTGCTGAGTTGTGCATTCTCGAAGAATATACTACCTGGAATCCCTTGCTCATATCATCGGAAGGTCCGTAATCAAATACTGCGGTCATCGTGTCAAAGTTTGAACGGCCATCATCCCACATGTAAATACCTCCATTGGCACTCACACTTCTGGGATGGCTCAATCCACTAAACCAGTGTACCGTATCAATTTGGTGAGACATCCACTGTCCGGGAATTCCTGAGGAATAAGGCCAGAACAGACGATATTCAAGGTACTTTCTGGGATCCCACTTGTCGCGGGGACGATTCATCTGATATCTGATCCAGTCGGTATCAGATTCCTTGATAGAAGCTACCAGATCTGGACGACGCCATCTGCCAGGCTGATTTACATTCCAGGTCATTTCGACCATTGTAATATCACCAAACTTACCCTTCTGGATGAAGTCATATGCTGCCCAGTAATTCTTGCCACTACGTCTCTGAGATCCTATCTGAACGATTTTCCCTGTTTCCTTGACTGCCTTCAACGCTGCGCGATTGTCCTGCATCGTTTCTGCTAAAGGCTTCTCTACATATGCATCGCAACCTGCCCTCACAGCCTGCACACAGTGCAACGCGTGCTGGAAATCAGCAGTACTAATCATGACTGCATCCAGATCAGTAACCTGATCATACATTTCTTCATTGTTTCTCGCAACGAAAATGTCCTGCCCTGTGAGTTCCTTAATATATGCTGCTCCATCTTCTCTACGCTTATTCCAAATATCAGATATTGCAACAAACTCAAAATTGAGTTCTTCATTATGCTTCAGGAAGGAAGGAAGGAGTGATCCTCTAAATCTATTGGAATAGCCAGCGATACCTACACGTACCCGATCATTGGCGCCAAGGATTCTACCATAGCTTTTGGCTGACATCGCCAAAGGTGTGAATGAAGCTGCCGCAGCTCCCAAAGCAGTGTGTTTGATAAATTTTCTTCTGGAGTTGTTCATTGAAGTCCTTTTTATATATAAAATCACTAAAAAGGGGGAATTGGGCAATTCCCCCACTCATTATTAACAATTACAATTCTCTAATCTTGATACTGCGGAAAGATACATTATCTCCATGGTCTTGCAACAAGATATGTCCTTTCTCTGCTTCTCCGAAATTGGGCCATACTTTATACTTACTCTTTTCTACCAATGCGCGATACATTTGAGTTCCTCGCTCAAATTCGACCACTTTTACTCCATTGAGATAATGCTCAACATGCCCATTATTAGATACAATTCTCGCGCGATTCCATTTCCCTATTCCCTTAAAAGGTTTTTTCTTTTCGGGGTCCTCTAAATTGTCTGCGCGAATTAAATCATATAAAGACGCTATTGTTCTATTTCCTGCAATACCTGCCTTTGCATCTGGATGATTTTCATCATCCAGAATTTGATATTCCAATCCGATAGATGATCCTTTTCCCTGATTAAGTTCAGTATCCACATAGTATTTAATTCCACTATTGGCCCCCTCTGTCAACATGAAGTCTACCATTAATTCAAAATTTCCATATTTATCGACCGTAACGATATCTCCTCCATGCGCTGACTCTGCACCTCCCGATGAAAGCACACTTAACACTCCATCTTTTACCTCCCAACCAAATTCAGGAAATTGATCGAGCTTAGCCCCTCTCCATCCTTTAGTAGATTCTCCGTCAAATAACAATTTCCACCCATTTTCCTTTTCATTTTCCGATAGATAGTTAGGGATTAAATTGATCTCTTTACACATATCGCTGTATGGCATACGCGATTCGTCCAAATCCTCTGTCTTAATGCGAATATTTCTCCATCTTACCTGTTTTCCGATTTTGTTATCATCTTTTCCTACGCCATGCACCTGAAGCGCAATAAATCCTTCCGATGTCATGTCATCTAACAAATTCGTTGTTTGTACCCCATTAACCCAGGTTTTGATTGAGTTTCCAATCGCTTCGATTCGATACTTGTTCCATTCTCCATTCTTGAATGCTTTGCGACCCTCTGGGTTATCCGCTAAATTATACAGCCAACCTCTTCGAGCCTCATCGTATACGCCTCCACTCCAAGCTCGTGGGCTAGGGTCGATCTCCATTTGATACCCGTGAACTCTTCCATTGCGATAGTCTGACTTGCTCAGACTGCGAAACTGAATCCCGGAATTTAATGGAGAGTCAACTTTCACTTCCAATTCCAGAATGAAATCACCATAGGTTTCATCCGTGGTCATGAAACTGTTGGGTTCTTTAGGAACAGATGTTCCTACTACTACTCCATCCTCTACCGTATATTCTGCTTTACCATTGAGTTGTGTCCAACCAGAAAAATCTTTTCCATTAAACAACATCTTCCATCCACTTTCCTGGGCATGTAAAGATGTAGTCATTATCAGTAGACATATGAGTCCTTTAATCGTTCTGTTAACCATAGTAGATATTTTGTTGTGTTTGGATTTAATGATGACGAATATAAAGATTTTTAAAAAATTATGTATTACATATTCACATAATAAACCCTTTATAAATATAGCTAAATATCGTGTCAAATGCATAAAAAACAAACAATCACCAGGGCAAACGCACTAAAATCATTAACAGCTGCTAGTCAGCAGCTTAAGTTTGTTCAATATATAAATATTTTAATCATAATTAACTAACAACGAATTATTTATAAAACTTGGTGCATTTGCCCTGAACAATCACACTATCCGGAGGTTTTTAATCAAAATTTACTGATAATTATGAATGACAGAAATTACTTAATCGTGGGAGGGAGTTCAGGTATAGGCTGGGTGCTTGCCAATATGCTTAGTCAAGCGGGTGCAAATGTATATAATGCATCCCGAAATCAACCTGAGAAGGTAAATCTTGCAGGCCATATCACCTGGGATGTCTCTCAGTCAGGTTTGGACACAGGTTCTCTACCCGATACGATCCACGGTATAGCTTACTGTCCGGGAAGTATCAACCTAAAACCCATTAGAAGCCTGAAGATAGAGGACTTTACTCGCGATTTTGACATAAATGTATTGGGAGCCGTTAAATCTGTTCAAGCTACTTACAAACAATTGCGCAAGGCGGATCAGGCCAGTATTGTGATGTTCAGTACAGTCGCAGTAAGTCAGGGTATGCCGTTTCACGCGTCTACGGCGTCTTCGAAAGGGGCTGTAGAAGGCTTGGTGCGTTCATTAGCCGCAGAATTTGCCCCCAATATTAGGGTAAATGCAGTAGCTCCATCACTCACAGACACGCCTATGGCTGAAAGATTGTTGTCTTCAGATGATAAAAGGGAAAAATCTGCCGAAAGACATCCGCTTAAACGAGTAGGTACCGCCGGAGAAATTGCTCAACTCGCCTACTACCTCCTTTCTCCAGATTCGGGATGGATCAGTGGTCAGGTAATAGGAATAGATGGAGGAATGTCCAGATTGAGGGTGTAAATGAACTTTTGACTTAATTGGGAAATACTACTTTCCTATATATAGATTTTAGGGGTATTTCGATATCTATAGATGCAAGTTTTAATACTTCATCTGATATTGAAGTTCTTGAAATATTCCAAAGATCTATTTCACGTGTGTAACTCTCAATCATTTTTCTATTCTGAGCGATGAGCACGTACTCCTTGAGTTTTGGAATCTGTCTGTAAAAGTAAAATTTATCTCCCCTGTCATAACTTTCTGTCGAATCGGATAGAACTTCGATAATCAGTAATGGGTTTGTGACTGCTTCTGGATTCAATGAAGACATGTTCAAATCGTTACAAACTACCATTACATCAGGATAGAGAAATTTATTTTGCGCTTCAATATGTAACTTAATATCGTTATTTAAGGGGTAGCAAGGGTCATTCTTAGAAGTTAACCTACTGTGAATTTCACTAAAAATATTCCCAATGATCAAGCCATGATTAAACGATCCACCGGCCATGGCACGTATGATCCCGTTGTGATATTCATACCTTTGTTCGGATGTTCTTTCAATTTTTGAGTACTCTTCTAACGTTACCTTTGATAGTTTCTCAGCTTCCATCAAATCAATCTGTATGGGTGATATATTCAAGTTAACTGAATCTGATTAAACGAACAAAGTTGAGGGAAACGCGATGAACATTTGTTTTTACCATTTAGTCATTCACTTTCCAACTAATAACAAAATATCCTCATACCCAGCTGATAGCGCCTTCTCAATTAAAATACCCATCAAAATCAATACACTTTCTCCACCTGCATAAGCCAAATATCCCTTTGCACTTCCTTTATCTAGTAATTTCCACCTGATCTTTCGGAAGATTTTGAACATAGGTTTTTTGATAAATAATTCAGTCAGGATATCCTGATATTTCAACATTAATTTTCTAGACAGCGCACATTTACTTCTTGCTATTGAGAATTCTTGTTGGAAGAGCTACTATTGCGATATTCATCCAGCAACTTATCCATCACAGCTACCCTATCCGGATAATCTTCATACACATTATTCCTTTGTCCAGGGTCTTTCTCCATATCAAATAGCAATCCCTCAGTTTCGAAGTCCTCATAGTTTCGCAACGCTTTAAATGAATCGGGCATTTTTGAATGTTCTCCTGTATTGTGATTGATATATAACCATTTCCCCTGTCTCAGTCCCCATATATTCTCATATGTATTGTGTACCGTAGCTTCTCTAAGTGGGGATGAATAAGATTCCCCAGTCATGACAGGCGTGAAATCGTAGCTATCTGGGGCAGCCTGTTCAGGTAATGGAATACCAGTAAAAGTCGCAAGGGTAGACATAACATCTACCTGTGAAAGCACCTCATCAGATACTGCACCCATCTCAATCTGTCCAGGCCACTTGACTATAAATGGTACGTGATGACCGCCTTCCCATACATCGCGCTTTAGTCCCCGATATTCTCCCATACTGAAATGATCATAATTCTCTCCTCTTTCAAAGGCATATCTTTCCGGACCATTGTCTGAACTGAAAATCACCAAGGTATTTTCTTCTAATCCTTTTTCTTTTAGGGCACTCAAAACTTGGCCTACGATATCATCCACTTGTACTACAAAATCCCCATAAGCGCCGGCCTGCGAAGTTTGATCAAATTCATCATTCGGTATGATGGGTGCGTGGGGCGCAGTCAGCGGAAAATACAGAAAGAACGGTTGTGCTTTACTTTGTGATTGAATCCATTCCACTGCTTTCTGAGTAATTGTCGGAAGCACCTCATAAGGGTCCCACCCTTTGACCACTGGCCCAGGTCGAAATTCCCAATTACCTTCTTTTGTTTCATAGCCTATATTATTGATATCTAGCAGCGTATCTGGTGCTTCAAGGATTTTATCATTCTCCACCCACGTATAAGGGGGAAAATTGATCGTACCATCGCCAAAATAATAATCAAACCCCCTTGCTAAGGGACCACCTGCTACTGGCTTGCTCCAATCAATATCTTCGGGGAGATATGCTTTCCGAATTCTTCCCCATTGAAATACTTCTGCTGAAGGCTCATTGATAAACTCCCAATCCCATCCCAAATGCCATTTTCCAATGCAAGCAGTGGTATATCCATTTGTCTTGAGCAATTGAGGCAGGGTGATATCAGTATCTTCAAAAAAGGGTTCTCCAAAGGCTGAGACAATACCATGTTGCCTACGCCAATGATAGGTACCAGTAAGGAGTGCAAATCGACTCGGAGAACAAATGCCTGAGGAACTATGTGCATCCGTAAATCGCATACCTTCAGATGTCAATTGGTCTATATGAGGAGTAAGAATTTTAGAGGCTGGATTCTGGCAGCTAATATCTCCATATCCCAAATCATCCGCATAGATGATGACAATATTTGGTGGCGGTATTGCTTTATCTTTATGAGAACAACTGCATAGGAAAAATAGAACTGTAAGGATCTTAGATATTGGAAAATTGCTTTTATCTGGTACTTTATATTGACTCTCTTTTTTCATTTGTAATCGATTTACATATTCTCACTTTTCGTAAAATGCACCATCAAAATATAATATGCCAACTATTTTCAAGAATATCTTCTCATATTCTTTCCATTTTACCAAGCTCCACCTCATTCACATTCTCCCATTTCTTCACAAATAATTCCTATATTGTAGCATATAAGACTTTCGGACTTATTAAATAATACACATATGGGAAATAAATTTCTGTATACCTGCATACTGCTTGGTTTCATCGCTTGTACTGGGCCTTCGGGAGAAACCCAGGAATCGACAACCGAAAATTCTGAATCTATGAATACCTATCCAACAATTGGCTCGATAGAGCGTCTAGATCCTGCTATTGATAATTTAATCCCTCCGGGTGCTGAAATCGAAATCCTGGCCGAGGGCTTCGACTGGACGGAAGGTCCCCTATGGGTACCTCAGCTTGAGGGGTTAGTATATTCTGATATCCCTCCCAACAAGATCTTCTTTTGGAAAGAAGGAGAAGGCCACAGAGAATATTTGCATCCTTCGGGGTATACCGGTGAAATAGAGCGCACTGGCGAACCAGGCTCCAACGGCCTGACCATGGACCCTGAGGGCAACCTCATCTTGTGTCAACATGGCGACCGCCGTATGGCTAGAATGGATGCTTCCTGGGACAATCCACAACCTCAATTCATTACGCTCGCTGATACCTTTGAAAACAAGCGTTTCAACAGTCCCAATGATGCGGTATATCATTCTAATGGTGATCTGTATTTTACAGACCCTCCATATGGACTGGAAAGAAATGTAGATGATCCAGCCAAAGACATGGATTTTCAGGGGGTCTTTAAGGTGAGCCCTGATGGAGAAGTAACCTTATTGACAGATCAGATGACCCGTCCCAACGGACTTGCTTTCTCGCCAGATGAAAAGACGTTCTATGTAGCTAACTCCGATCCTGAACAGGCGATTTGGATGGCCTATGATGTAGAAGACGATGGAACCATCTCTAACGGACGCGTGTTTTATGATGCTACGGATATGGTGGGAAGTGAAAAAGGGTTACCTGATGGGATGAAAGTAGATGTAAATGGGAATATTTTTGCTACGGGTCCCGGGGGCGTATGGGTGTTCTCTCCAGAAGGGAATCATTTGGGTATGATACGAACCACTCAGGCAACGTCTAACTGTGCATTTGGAGAGAATGATGGGAGTGCGCTATATATTACTGCAGATATGTATCTATGTCGTGTAAAACTGGCGACCAAAGGAAAACTTCCCGGCCCGCAATTATGAAACAAATACATTCGTAGGTAAAGGTTTGAGATTACCCGGATCAAGCATATACTGAGGGATATTGTGTTGAATCACTTCTGATATTCTGTCCAGTGTGGTTTTACGAGCCACACCGGATAGATATATCATACTAATCTCCCGGATATACTGTTGATCCGCAATCTTTTTGATCATGTTTTCGCGATCTTCACCAAAGTGAAGACTGGTAAGTTCTGGTAGAAATGTGATGCCTGCTTTGTGTTCCACCACCCGGCAAAGTGCTTCAATGGAATTGCTTTCATAGTAAAATATACTTTTGGCAGAATTGATTTTTTCTATCTCACAGATGTTGTTGATTTGGTCTCTAAAACAGTTGCCCTCTCTCAGCAACCATAGATCTTTCATGGGTATCTCAGTGATTTGTATATCTTCTTTTGAAAATAATTCATGCTTATCCGATACAAACAGCAGGAACTTTTCATAAAAGATAGGATAACTCTGAATATGGCTATCAGTCTGTATAGGAGTAGATATAATTCCTCCATGCAGTCGACTCGATCGAATATCATCAATGATTTCCTCTGTAATCGCTTCCTTGATATGTACCTTTAACTTGGGATAGGATGCGTGTAATTCATTGAGAAACAGCGGAAGAAGATAAGGTGCCAAGGTAGGAATAATCCCTATAAAGATTTCCCCCGTAAATTCGTCATTGAGTTGTAAGGCAAAGTCCATGAGTTGTATAGACCGATTCACCAGCTCCTGCGCCCTATCTAAAAACAACTTCCCTTCATAAGTAGGTTCTATACGTTTGCTGGACCGATCAAAGAGTGCAATACCTATATCATTTTCCAGATTTTTGATCTGAAGGCTCATTGCAGGCTGAGAAATGCCCACGGATTTGGCCGCTTTGCTGTAGTTACCGTGCTTTTGAAGGGCTAAGGCATATTTAAGTTGTTGAATGGTCATATTGATTTATAAGAATTACTTATTGTACATCAAAAATAATAATTAATTCTTATTTACCCTCTATCTAATCTGTCGGATGCATCTATAAAATTAGTATCTGAATCAATATATACTTTATCGCTTATTGGCTTCTTATCAATAAATTTCTTACCTCAATCTACCTACTTTCAGCGGTCAGTCGTCCATGGTCCGTAGTCGTTCTTCCTCCCCCCTTGACACCCACCCCACCATTTACGTAGTTTTACGGGCTGATTCAATGCTATGGCCAGAAGGAAAACATTAAAAAGAAAGGAATACGAATCTTTCCCCAACTGCCTGAACAATACAGAAAACTGGAAGGGAAAATGGAAGGAATTCTTTAAGCAAGAGGGTCCACTGATCCTGGAACTGGGCTGTGGTAAAGCGGAACTTAGCTATGCCTTAGCTCAAAGATACCCCGAACGAAATTATCTGGGGGTAGACCTGAAAATGGATCGCATGTGGAAACCTGCTAAGGATGCCCTGGAAGCTGGAATTCATAATATCGCATTCTTATTTGCCAATTTGCTCACTATCGAACAGCACTTTGAAGCCGATGAAGTCGATGAAATTTGGATCACCTTTCCCGATCCCTTTCCCAAAAAAAGACAAGCCAAACATCGGATGATCAATCCGGCTTTTCTCCAGCAATATCATACGATCCTCAAACCCGATGGCAAGATCCATTATAAGACAGACAACCTGGAGCTATTTCAATACAGCCTGGAAGTGTTTGTAGATGAGAAAAATATACGGTTTCATCACCTTTCTTTTGATTTACATGACGATGAGCGCATGGAAGATGAATGGAAAATCGAAACTACTTACGAGAAAGAATTCAGGGAAATGGGTAAGCCCATTAACTATGTGTGCTTCTCTTTTATTTAATTTTCTTCCAACGCTGAGTCAAAAATTCTGTCTATTTTTATGCCAACTAAAAAAGTTACATCATGTCCTATTCTCGAGTTGCAAGCATTCTCGTTATTGTCATTGCTACAGGCTATTTGTTAATCATTACCAAAAGCTACCTCATCCCTATTGTTATCGCCATTATCATATGGTTTCTTATCCGTGAGCTGCGGCAATTCCTTCAGCGTAGTGATATCATCAAAAACCACTTTCCCATTTGGCTCCAAAACATCATAGTCTTTGCACTTATCTTCTCAGTGATTAGCCTGGTTTCCAGTTTACTTACCAATAGTATTACCCAATTTTCAGAAGTAATCCCCTCTTATCAAGGAAATATCCAGACGATCAATAACTCATTGCAGGAAAGTCTGGGAATAGATATTATTGATAGAATAGAAGAATATACAGGCAGCCTGGAGATATCTCGCATGGTACAGCCACTCCTCAATTCCGTAACCAATATATTGAGCGATGGATTCCTGATTTTACTCTACTGTATTTTTTTACTATTAGAGGAAACTACATTCCCCAACAAGCTGAAACTGATGTTTAGTGATAATCAGACCTATAAGCAATTTATCGCCTTGCTGGATACGGTAGATCAATCTGTAGGGAGCTATTTTTCTATCAAAACACTCATGAGTGTACTTACTGGAATATTGAGTTACATTGTATTGAGAATTATTGGCGTTGACTCGCCTATTCTATGGTCATTCATCATCTTCCTCTTCAACTATATTCCTTCCATTGGTTCTTTGGTCGCCACTACTTTTCCCATTATCATTGCTATGCTACAATTTGGAGAGATTCTTCCAGGTATATGGGTATTGATTGGTGTCGGTTCAATACAGATTCTCGTAGGTAACTTTTTAGAACCTAGATTGATGGGAAATACGCTAAACATTAGCCCATTGGTAGTCTTGATTTCCTTATTTTCCTGGGGAGCGATATGGGGGATCGTGGGTATGATACTCAGTGTACCCATTATGGTCATGCTGATTTTCATCTTTGCGCAGTTTCCCTCTACTAGAGGCCTTGCAGTCATGCTTTCCAGAAATGGTAAGCTCTATGGAATAGATACTGAGTGATTGTCATTATGCAGTGAAAATACTTCTATCGGCCCATTGTTGTTGACTACCATGTAGTATTCCTTACCCATCTGTAGATGTAGTTTTCTGATCTCTCTGGCGTCATTTTGAACAATAAATCCGCTCTCTCTCACTGTTAATGGTATAAATGTACTCGTTCCATTCCCCAAAATTATATTACCTGTACCTGCATCATAGTTTCCTGTAGACACCTCTGTGGTATAGGAATTGCCAATGAGCATCATGTCTTGATAGCCATCAGAGTCAATGTCATCCACATATATATCTTTGATAGGAGCGATTTGTACTTGGTTGGGTAATGCGGTAACCCTAAACTTCCCGTTACCTAAATTTTCTAAATAACTACTCTTAAACCATTCAGTTTTTACCACATAGGCATCTTTAAGTTCTTTTTTTAAGAATGATTCATTGAACGTTGCACTTGCGTAAGAAGTATAATCGGGAAACCTGACCTTCATTGCTTCTATTTGTGAAATGATCAGATCTCTGGGGTGAGCGAGATAGTTTTCATGATTGATATAATAACACATTATGGGATCAATCTGTCCATTTTTATCATAGTCCTTAGCGTATATACATAAGGGTTCTTCATGATTGGCCCTGTAACGAGAGTTAAGGCCCAGATTGCCCGCAATTATATCCATATCTCCATCCAGGTCCCAATCGCATGCAGATAAACAATTCCACCAACCGTGATAGGAATCCAACTTAGCTTGCTGTGTGATTTTTTCAAACTTACCCGATACTTGCTTGTAAATATCAATGGTCATAAACTCTCCTGTAACCACTAAATCCAGCCATTCATCCCCGTCAATATCCGTCCATACAGCATCCGTGACCATCCCTATCTCTCCTATTCCATCTCCTAATATTTCAGTAACATCAGTAAAGTGTATTTTTTCATCATTACTGTCATTTCTCAGGATCATACTACGGGGAGAAAGTGGATAATTTCCGGGAACGATTCTCCCTCCTACAAATAAATCTATGTCTCCATCCTTGTCAAAGTCTCCTCCCTTTACACAAGATCCACTTACGGGCAAATCTGGCAGCGCTGTACTATCTATCCTAAAATTCCCATTTCCTTCGTTTATGTATAGTCGATCCTGGTAATACTTAGAACCGTTGGGAAATACTGTCCCTCCACTTACTACGTATATATCAGCATCGCCATCCCCCTCTACATCAAATATCAATACATCTACATCTTCATATAGCGAATCACTTGCCAGCTTAAAAGATTGAAAAGTATGATCTTTCTGCTGATAAAATATTTCACTTTTTTGCTCTGCAGCGCCTCCGATGAATACATCTTCGCTTCCATCACCATTAAGATCTCCCAGATCTACACCTGGACCTTCCCTGGAATGCATATGAGGCAATAAGGGTTGTTTCCAAAAATCTGAAAATGGATTTTCACGATGCGAAAAGGAAAGTCCTTGTAATGTAGTTTGAGAAAACAAGGAACTATAGGATTTTTCTCTGGATATGGGACGAAGAGATGCCTTCTCATATTCTAATGTAAGGGTTTGATTTCCAATAATATTTCTCAATACCTGGGACCTGCCATCATTCCATATGATTCGTATACTATCGATGTACGCTTGTGGTCCTAAGCCAAAATGAATAAGAGGATCAACGTATGACTCATAACCACGGCAAGGAAAATTTTCATAATATTGCTTATTACCATTTTGATACACTTCAACTTTAGCCCCTATTCCATTCCTGTTATCCTTTTTCCCTATTAATGCAATGTTCAAATAGTGATTGTGATTAATACTTCTAGCGCGATTTTCATAAACAATTGCCTTCTCATTCATTGTATTCACCACCATATCCAAATCGCCGTCATTATCCAGGTCAGCCCATGCTGCTCCATGGGAGAGGCTTTTCTCTTTGATTCCCCATTTTGCAGATCGCTTGGTAAATGTTAAATCTCCCATGTTTTCAAATAGATAATCTACTAATGACAATTCCTTTAAGGTGCGTATGTTGTCGAGGATGTTCTTTTCCTCATCACCGGATATGGCTATCTGGTTTTGATAGTTAACATAATCCAGGTTACCTAAATCCCTCCGAAAACCATTACTCACAAAAAGATCTCTATCACCATCATTATCGTAATCTGCAAATAAGGGACTCCAACTCCAATCCGTACTGCTAATACCTGAGAGAAATGCAATTTCACTAAATACACTATCCGCTTGATGTAGTTGCAACGTATTGCGGGTATACTGAGGATTGTATCCCGCTTCCAATGCCATTTGGAACCGATCAAAACTCGCTGCAGGTAGAGCAAGTTTCTGACGATAATTATCTTCAGGTAACATATCCAGGACAAATATGTCACTCCATCCATCGTTATTAATATCAGCAATATCATTACCCATGCCCGCGAAACTGGTATGCTTGAAGAATTTCGCTGATTGATCTTTGAATGTACCATCGCCCTGGTTCATATAGAGTATATCATTTGACAGGAAATCATTAGACACATATATATCTGCCCAGCCGTCTCGGTTGATATCGCTGATTCCGCAGCCTAAACTGTATCCCTCTATTAATATACCTGCTGAATCAGAAACGTTTGTAAATGTTCCATCCCCGTTATTACGATACAATCTATCTGTGCTGCTCGATTCACCCTGTAACATGCGCGGACGTACCTGATTGACTTTCGATAAACGATAATTTGCTGGATTAACAATCATAAATACATCCAGATCTCCATCTAGATCAGCATCAAAAAATGAGGCACTCATGGTATGACTAGTATCAGCCAATCCCATTTTGTCAGCTTGTTCCAAAAATGTGTTATCTTTCTGATTGATGTAAAGGAGATTCTTCCTTTCTTTCGCAGGTCCATTACCTGACACACACACATAAATATCCATCCATCCATCTTGATTTATATCTACCATGGCTGTCCCTGTTCCCCAACGGTCATTTATTAACCCCGATTCCTCTGTAATATCTTTAAAGAGCCATCCTCCCTGATTGAGATATAATCTCCCAGAAACCATATTTCCACTAAAGTATATATCTCTCAAGCCATCATTGTTAATATCCCCTATAGCTACTCCCGCACCTGTATAGATATTTAAATAGTTTAACATATTCACCCGCTCATTTTCTTCTATTTTGTTTTCAAAGGTAATTCCTGTGTGATCTGGGGAAAGTTTTGTAAATAATGGTTCCTGTTGCTGGCAGGCTGAGATTATCAATACAATACAACAACACAATAAATGATATCTCATAAGTTTCTCTATCGACAATTGATGATAAAAATCATAACATATAAAATTCCTGGAAGTATACCTACACTTCCAGGAATCCCTAAGTATATCACATTTTAGTTTTACATTATAAAGACATATCAAAATCCAGGATTTTGAGTAAGCCCACCTCCAGCTCTATCGATCTCTGACTGAGGGAAGGGAAATAGATTTAGTCTATCCTCCCATCTATCTCCAAAAATATCAGGGCCAATTCCCCAACGTGTAATATCAAACCATCTGTGAGGTTCGAATGCCATTTCCACTCTCTTTTCATGCCTCAACGCCTCAGTGGGGTCAGTAATAGTAGTTGGACCTAAGCCCACTCTCGCACGGATTTGATTATTTATGATATCCATTGCTTCCCCCTCACTGCCCGTTTCGATCAAAGCTTCAGCATAGAGAAGTAACAACTCTGCATATCGATACCAACGTTCATTAATGAAATCAGAGCGTCTGTTGGGAGCAAGATTCGCAGGGGTTAAGTTTCTTTCACCTAAATACTTCTTGATACTATACCCAGTAGCAGACCATTCAGGATCATAGGGTAATGATGTAAAATCAGGAGTAAAATAAGTATCTCCTTCTTGATAGATGCTGACTGCCAATCTGGGGTCTCCCTCTTCGAACTCGTCTACTAAATCCTGAGAAGGAGCATGCCATCCTCTCGATCCACCTGGAGCCCCGTTGGATGCACCTAAATTATGACTCCTCGATATTCCTTGTGATGCCTTAAAGTTTTCAGAATGGATGTCATCAAAAACCCACAGATTATCATCTGAAAAAGGTCCTCCAAACTGTATCTCAAAAATCGCTTCCTGATTATTTTCCATATCTCCTGAAAAATTATCTGCATAATTGTCCATTAAAGCATATTTACCGCTTGCTACTACCTCTTCAAATGCTGCAATAGCAGCTGGCCAATCCCCTTTCCAAACATTGACTTTACCTGTAAATGCCTTTGCAGCCCATTTAGTGGCTCTCCCCATATTAGAAGAGCCCCAATCTTCTGGAAGTGTATTAAACGCTACGTCAAAGTCAGATAAAATTTGAGTAAATAAAGTATTTTGATCTGCGTTGGTAAAAGTTAAATCTCCCAGGCTTTCTCTCACATCGGTAACCAAAGGTGGAGTCCCCCACATTTTCATAGCCTGGAAATGGAAAAATGCACGCAAAAACTTGGCTTCTCCTTCGTAAATAGATTTTTCTTCTGAAGTTAATTCATTATCATTATCAAGGTTTGCCAATACAGTATTAGCTCTGAAGATACCCTCATAAATCATGGAATATATAGCCTGAAAAGGGACATCAGCGGGTCTAAACAACAGATTATCTAAGTCCTGAGATCTTCCATCTGCGACAACCTCATCCGCTACTACATCATCCGATGTAGAAAGGGTAATCTTCCAGTATTCTGATCGCTCTCCAAGGGTTTCAGTACTATTTTCCCAGAATTTTTGTATAGAAGAATAAGAACCAAATATAGCTCCATCAAAATCTTCTGTGGTTTGGTAAAAGGTTTCTGCTGTAACTCTATCCAGTGGTAATAAATCCAAATCGTTACATGAGTTAGTTAAGAAAATAATACTTAACATGCATATCCATGTTTGTATGTAATATGTTTTCTTCATTGTATATTCAGTTTAAATATTCAGTAAATGAAAAAAGTTAGAAAGTAATTTGCCAGCCAACTTGCCAGATTTGAGGTTGAGGTGTACTACCTGAATCTTGTCCTGTAGCAAGGGGAAATTCTCCTTTCTGAAAGCTAAAGCCACGTGTTACCTCAGGATCAAAACCTGTATAATTGGTAAATGTATAAAGATTTTGTACGCCTAAGTATACCCTAAATCGAGATATGAATCCCGAGGTAAGTCCCTGAAGAATCTTCGATGGCATGGTATATCCCAATTGTATATTTTTGATCCTAAGATATCCTGCATCCTCTACCCAGCGATCTGAAAATCGATTATTCGCATTTGGATCTGTTCTTGACAAGCGTGGCATGCTATTGCTTGTACCCGGTCCTGTCCATCTGTCCTGGACTGTCTTAAAGAAATTATTGTTACCAGTCATATTCTCAAACGCAATCCTACCTGCATTATATACCTGTACATCACCTACGCCTTGCAAAAAGATAGATAAATCTAATCCTTTGTATCTCCCCATTAACGTTGCACCATAATAAAAGCCTGGGATGGGACTTCCTATGATCGTACGATCATTCGCATCCACCACACCATCTCCATTTACATCCTGAAATCGGATATCTCCTGCTTCAGCTCCTCCAGACAAGGCATCAGGTACTGCTCCTTCTGCTTCCTGTGTCGTTTGATATAAGCCATCAGTCTTATATCCAAAAAAATGTCCCATAGCTTCCCCTTCAATCGTCCTGTGCGTTTGGCCTCCACCTACACCAGATATAATCGCTGCTATATCTCCCAAAGATGTTACTTCATTATTCACCGTGGTGATGTTACCGCCTATGCTATAGAAAAAATCCCCTATTTGATTGCGATAATCTATTGCTAATTCAATTCCGTTATTTTTGATCTCACCTAAATTGGCATCCGCTGGGAGAAAAAAGCCTGAAGAAGCAGGTATGGGTAAGGGTAATAGTACATCTTCTGTTACTTTTTGATAGTAATCAAAGATAACGTCTAACTTTCCTCCCAACATGGAGATATCTACTCCTATATCAAGCTGTGTGCTAGTCTCCCAGATCAAATTGGGGTTGGCAAAAGTTATAGGAGCAGGTCCCCTGGCCACATTCTGAGATTCTCCTACGACATAGAAAATCGTAGTTTGTAAAGACGTCAGGTATGCAAAGTTTTGACCAGTAAATTGGTTTCCAGACTGTCCCCAGCCTGCTCTGAGTTTGAAATCATCTATAAATGAAATGCCACTCATAAATGGTTCATCACTTAGTCGCCAACCAACGGATACTGAAGGGAAGTAGTCTGCCCGATTATCTTCAGCAAAACGCGAGGTAGCATCTCTCCTAACATTAAATGTAAATAGATATCTGTCGTTGTAGGAATAATTCACTCTGGCCAAAAAGCCTCTTAATGCCCAATGATCTGCTTCATTACCAGCAGCCACTGCAGAACCTGTTGATGCAAATCGGATATTTTTATTAAATAAATCTCTCCCTTGCAACCTTATCTTTTTGAACTCAAAATTTGTCTCTTCGTGCCCCAATAACAAAGTTAATTTATTATTACCAAAAAGCGTGTTATAGGTCAATGTATTACTCCAGTTTGTGGTAAGTTCTATTGGCCTGGATTCTACCAATAAATCTGTGCCTGGTACTGCATTCGGCGCATCACTTGGATTGGCATTATTTTGAAACCAAAATCCATCTCCAACATTATAGTCTACTCCACCTGTGGTCCTAAATTTTAGGCCAGGCAATATTTCAATTTCCCCATACACACTTCCAAGTATCTTCCAGGAAACGATTCTGGTCTCATTATCTCTCAGATCTGTTCTCAACGCTGGTCCTTGTGAACCTCTACCTTGTCCGGCTACAGAAGGCCCTTCAAAATTATATCCAAATGGCCCATTACCGAATATTTCATAGTAAGGTGCATTGAGGGCTCCGCTTCTTGCAGCAAATCTCCCTGACTCCGATTGTACCAGTCGATTCCACCGGGCAATAGTCAGCGATTCTCCAAATTTTAACCGCTTACCTATGTTTAAGTCTGAATTTGCACGAATAGAATAGCGTTCAAATTCTTGGGACCTTTCTGTCCCTTCCTGATTGGTATAGTTTGCTCCAATACTATAAGTTGCATTTTCAGATCCTCCTGATACATTGATATTATGATCTTGCCTTAATGCATTCCTAAAAACAAAATCCTGCCAATCTACAAAATCACTCCCTCGAAACTGACTCACGTCTCTACCCAGTTCTGTCTGTATGTCTATATATTCTTCCACATCCAGTACATCAAACCATCTATTCTCAGGAACCGTTGCTACTCCCACATACCCTGTATAATCTGCCTTTGCGGTTCCTGCTTTGCCCCTCTTAGTTGTAACCAAGATGACACCATTGGCGGCTCTAGCACCATAAATAGCTGCCGCTGATGCGTCTTTAAGAACATCAATAGATTCTATATCGTTGGGATTGAGTCCTGCCAATGGGTTGGTTTCCGTACTTGATCCCGTATTGACTGTTATATTACTTGTCTGAACGATAGGAACTCCATCGATAACCCATAAAGGTTGATTATTACCAGGCGTCCCGACTCCTCTAATTCTTACATTGATAGGAGCTCCAGGATCACCACTCCTGTTAGCGATATGGACCCCGGCTACTCTCCCTCCAAGTACTTGATCTGTCGTAGTAATAGGAACTCCCTCAAAATCCTCAATATTAACAGAGCCTATGGATCCCGTTAGATCCCTACGTATTTGTGTTCCATATCCTGTAACGACTACCTCGTCCAGCGAGGTCTCCGAAACCGTCATGACAATCTCGACATATGTCTGATTGTTAATCGGTACCTCCTGTGTCTCATAACCTATATAGGAGATCACGAGTGTACTAGAAAGGTCATCAACCTCCAGCGTAAACTTGCCGTCATTATCCGTTAATGCCCCTTGAGTAGTACCTTTTACTAGTACCGAAGCCCCTATGAGCGGGTCTCCCTGTTCATTTGAGACCAAACCATTGACCGTTGCTACGCTGTTTAATAGCTCTTCGTCATTTGTAATAAAGTCTATTCCATAAGATGAAGTACACACCATAGAAAATATGCAAAGGATGGCTGTTAACCGTCGGCTTAGATACCTCCATCTCCTCCACTTAAGGGAAATTTGCATGTAGTAGTTCATAATTATTTAGTTTGTGCTTGATATTGAACAAATCGTCCTGTATTGACTAATTCATCATTTTTTATCTGAAGTGTGCTCTCTTAACCCTCAAAACAGCACATAATATTTCTATCATCTCATGCCTCTTTTTAACACCAAATGAATGAATTAATAAATCCGCCTATTTTGCAGAATTATGGCAGATAATATTAATAAGTACTTTTTACAGAAAAATGGCCACATACTTGAGCCACCCGACAGTCCCTTTCAACTATCAATGAATATCAATACGTATCATTATAATCGACTCCAATCCATTGTTGAATTGCTCTACTATGCTACTATGTCTTAAAAGATTTGATACGACTCTAACATTATCTATTTTAACACTTGAATTAAAAATGTCATTTACATCGTATATTCCGATATTTTATATTAACATTTTTTTTTCATAATTGCACGTTTATTTATAAAAATTTTTATTCGATCCATTCAACTTTACCTTTTTACCAAAAAGAATATTTATCCAAATTAAGTATCATGGATACCGAAATTTTCTATTAATTTTAAGGAGCCAAACTCCTTGAATATGGGTGAACTATACCAAACTACTATTAAGCGAACGTTACTACTCGTTGTAGCGACAAATATTTGCATTGCGATAGGATACTCCCAAGAAGCTGACTATTATGCTGGTACAGAAGCGTTTACTGGACAGTTGCTAAAGAATGCCTTATACAACATCATCAAAGGTCACGACACGTATAATTATACAAGTTCTGCAACAGATGTATGGGATATCCTGAAAGAAACAGACCAAGATCCCAATAATCCGGACAATGTCATTCTTTTCTACACCGGTTGGACCAAAAATGCAGAAGGTGAGTACGACCGAGGCAGGGGATGGACCCGCGAACACGTTTGGGCAAAATCACATGGAGATTTTGGTATAGACCGAGGGGCAGGAACGGATGTACATGCCTTAAGGCCCGCAGATGTAACAGTAAATAGTGCCAGAAACAACAAAGATTTTGATGAAGGAGGAGAAATATATATAGATACTGATGGTCCGACCCTGAATAAATCAGACAGTGATTCCTGGGAACCCAGAGATCAAATTAAAGGGGATGTAGCACGCTCCTTATTCTATATGGCTGTAAGATATGAAGGAGAAGATGGAGAGCCTGACCTTGAACTCGTCGATACGGTTCTTTCCGTGTTTTCCAATGAGCCTGGTAAAGGGTATCACGGGAAATTATCTACCCTGCTGAAATGGCATTATCAAGATCCCGTTGATAGCAGTGAAATCAGAAGAAACGAGATTATTTACTTCTATCAGGGTAACAGAAATCCTTTCATAGATCGTCCGGAATATGTAGCAAGAATATGGGACACTACGGGTATACAAGTTTTCTTCCCACAAGATACATTGCAGATAGATACCCTATTGGAAGTAACCGATACCCTGAACATCGATTCCATTCTTTTTGCCTACTATTTTGATCTTGGACCACTGGAAGGCGATACGCTAAAAACTATTCTCCAACAGAGAATGCGCGATCAGATCACCTATCCTTACACCAGCAGCACAGGTTTAGATGTATGGGATATACTTAAAGAAACCGAAAAGGATACCAATAATCCAGAAAATATCATCCTATTTTACTCGGGAAATTCTGTAAATGGTCCACAGGAATTCAATAGTGGTAGAGGTTGGAGCAGAGAATTGATCTGGGATGACAGTCATGGCGACCTGGGAACTTCTCAAGGAGCGGGTACAGACCTTCATCATATACGAGCGGTTACTATAGCTGCCAATAGAGCCAGAGGAAATCTCGACTTTGATACTGGAGGAAACAGTTATTTCATAGATGATATTCCAACAGGAAATTTCTTTGATGAGGATTCCTGGGAGCCCCGCGATCCCATCAAGGGAGATGTTGCACGTATGCTCTTCTATATGGATCTGAGATATAATGGAGAGGAGAGAGAACCCGACCTTTCGTTGGTCGATCGTGTCAATACTGCTACTGAAGGTACAGAAGGCGTAGGATTTATGGGTAAGGTAAGCACCTTACTGAAGTGGCATCAAGAGGACCCGGTGGATGCGAGCGAAATTCGTAGAAATAACATAATATACAGCTTCCAAAGAAACAGAAACCCATTTATTGACCACCCTGAATACGTGTATCGCATATGGGATACGTTGCAATTTGATACATCTATCACTGCCTACTATGCAAATCTTGATACTGCTCAGCAAGGAGAATCGCTTAAGACAACCTTGCACGAGTTGATTCAAAATCATACGATCTATAATTATACTGACTCAGATGATACAGATGTCTGGGATATATTGAAATTGTCTGACAGAGATCCCATTAACACAGAAAATGTCATACTATTCTATACAGGTTGGTCCGTGAATGCAGCACAAGAATTCAACAGTGGTAGAGGATGGAGCAGAGAAGATATCTGGTCCAACGATCATGGAAATATCTCCAGCTATAAAGGAGTTGGAACAGATGCACATGCTATACGCCCGGTAGATATCTCAGTCAATCGAGCCAGAAGAGATAAAGACTTTGACAATGGGGGAGCACCATATATCGATGGGGATGGTCCTACAGCCTGTTTCTCGGATGAAGATTCATGGGAACCCAGAGATGCTGTAAAAGGAGATGTAGCCAGAATGTTGTTTTATATGTCTACAAGATATGAGGGTACAAATGGAGAACCCGACTTAGAGTTGCTAGATACCGTCTTAACAGGATCTATCGTCGTTGAGGGAAAAGGGTTTCATGGAAAACTTTCTACCTTACTTCAATGGCACACTCAAGATCCCGTGGATAGATTTGAAAGAAATCGAAATCAGGTTATCTTCAGTTTTCAGGGAAATAGGAATCCATTTATCGATTTTCCAGAACTGGTTCCTAGCATATGGACATTAGATATAGATACAGTAAACGTGCAGGTTCCTACTGACACTACGCAAAGTCCTGTAGACACTACTTCCAACCCCGTTGACACTATCTCTAATGTAGATTCTGTCTTGACACATATACAAACAGGACTCCGATCAGATATAATATTTGATATCTACCCCAATCCAGCCACACAAATATTTACACTCTCCATCTCCTCAGTGAATACCCCTACGTATGTGAGTGTGATAGATACCCGAGGTAGAACCATTGTTTCCAGAAGGAAAATGGAATCCCATGATATGAGATTCAATACTAGGAATTGGCCTTCAGGAATGTATTATATTAAGTTTGAACAGCAGTACTTCAAAGAAGTACGTGCTGTATGGGTCTATCATTGATCCGTATGTATTTGTCATGTAGTATCCTCAACCTGATTCGATGCTTACCTATGAGGTATTTGTTAGAAAAGATAGATACCCATGATAATACAGGTGATGGGAGATGTTTATAATTTTTCTAATAATCACTTTCAAAATTATTTTTCATACGGGAAGTATTAATTATTTTACTCCATAAATTTTTGCACTTCTAACAGTCCTCTAAATTTCATTCTACACATTTACATACTCCCACATAGCAAAAACCTTCAAAACATAGATAAATCGAACCGAAAACGTGATTATTATCGAACGTAAGAATATATAGTTTATTGTTAAACCTTTTTTTCGAATTATCCTTCACCAGTAATCGTCTATTTTTGCTCACAAAAATTTGATGGCTAATCTACATTCCTCATAACCACTTGATAATAAATGATTTAAAATTTCAATCATCATTGATTACTTAATAAAAGAGCGTATTATTCAGTTACAATCCCAAGCCAATTCTATTCCTCTTCTCTACTCAATTATACATTTTTCCTAAAAATCACATGTAATTTTTTCGACCAATCGCTTGTTTTATACGATTATCATATATTATTTTAATAATAATTAATCAATTAATGAAATGCATAATTGGATAGAATACAAATAGTTGTGCATGTAATTATCAGTAAAATTTATACATATAATTCCAAAAATAAGATTTTATTTGATGAAAAAATTTGACTGTATGGGATTTTATAGAATTCTTGTTTTTGCCATTTTTGCGCTTTTGTTAATCCACCCTTCGCTCGGTAGGGATTATTACGTCAGTGTAAATGGAAATGATGGAAGCGGCGATGGAAGCGCTTCCAAACCTTTCCGCACATTGCGTCATGCCTGTTCCAGGGTTCCAGCTAATCAGGGACACCGCATTGTTCTTTCAGCAGGTACATTTGTTGAATCCGGTCGCTGTGTTGTTCCCAGCGGAGTATCTGTCATTGGAGCGGGGATAGATCAAACGTACATCACTGCTAATTCCTCTTTGTATAGAAGTGTTTTTAGTGGTTATGATGCTAATCTATTCGTACTGTATGTAAGGGGAAATAATCAACGGATCTCTGGTTTTACCTTGGATGGAAGAGATAAAAACATCTATGGAGGGCTCATGGTACAACACTCCCAGAATATCGAGGTAGACAATGTCTATATTAAGGAATTTTACTTTTGTGGAATATGGCTATGGGAAACCCGAAATTCTACCTTTCACGATTCACGAACGTTTGACTGTAGTTGGGCAAGTACAGGCTGGGCTGGAGGAGGTGTCCACTTGTTTAATCTAACGGATGTAAGGTTGTATAATCTGGATTGTAAAGAAATTGCCCAACGCAACGGTAAAGGTGGAGGTAATGCGATTAAGGCCATTGGAGGCGAAAATAATCGCATGACGCGTGTAGTACTGGATAATGTCAAAGCGGACGTGAATGATTTTGGCGTTTGGCAAAATGGACGAGCGCCAAATATTTCCATAGAATTTTGGCACACTGTCGCCGAAGAGTGTGAAATTAGAAACACGTATGTCCAGCACCATATGAGCCTGGTAGGGAAGAGAAATCCTCCATTGCCTCCAGATAGATTCCGCTGGAGGTTACTCAACAACAGAATCATCTGTAGAAACTCTTACCCTATTGAAATCTCTTACAACAATGTAGAGATGGCCTACAACTATATTGATGCCAACGGTTATGGATATAACATATGTAACTGGGAAAGAGAGGGAGAAAGATATGAAAACTGGTACATTCATGACAATATCATCGAGGAGGTGGGAAACTGGGGATGGCCCACTAGTTTGATTCAGTCCAGAGGTGGGCTGAGAAATGTGAGATTTTACAATAATACCATATACCTCAAAGGAGCACCTGTGGGAGTGATCTCCCTTTATGGTCCTAACTCCTCGCAGGATGTGTATATTGAAAATAATATTTTTTACCGATCAGATCTTAAAAATGCGAATACCGAGCCTTCAAGGGATTTATTGGTGTATGCAAAAACTAGTGAAGGAATACACAGGATTAACAATGTATATATCCGTGGCAACATTTTTAAAGATTTCCCACAAGATGTATCGACTTCCCATGTTGCCAATGTGATTAAATCTGGAAATAGAGTAGGTAATCCCGGATTGAATTTTTCAGGTGCCAAACCATACCCTTTCTATTCACCCACATCTTCTGGGCTCGCTCAGCAAATCAATGCGGGAGCCAGACCCGCTGATGGATTACCCGCGGTTCCTACTATTCCTACGGGGGACACCAACAATCCTGTCAACCCGACTCCTGTAGATCCGGTATTGTTAGATTTACCTATTCGTATCAATACTGGGGGAGGTGAATATACCTCTCCGGAAGGTGATGTATTCCTGGCGGATGTCAATCACTTTGGATCTACAAGAACAGCAGAGTATCCGTTGGTTATAGACAACACCAACAAATCCTTGCTTTATCAATCAGAACGGTGGGGGGAAAATTTTGAATATAAATTTTCCGTTCCTAACGGCACCTATGATGTTACCCTCCACTTTGCTGAGATTTATTGGGAAGGAGAAGAAAGACGAGTATTTGATGTAAATATAGAAGGAGAGAATAAGTTATCCGATTTCGATATCTTCCAGGAGGCAGGTAACAATACAGCTATAGTAAGTGAATTTACTGATATAGCAGTCACCGATTCCGTGTTAGAGATCGATTTTCTCGCCGATATCGACAATGCCAAGATTTCGGCAATTGAAGTTATCGCGCAGGAACCCAATACCCCTCCTTCATTCACAGTAGACAAGAAAGAATTGTTTCTGACTGAAAACTTTGAAGGCTCTTACGCCATTGAAGTTACTCCCGATGAGGTTCCCATCGATGAGCGGGACCAGGTTGTAACTTATAGCGTCTCACCTACCGAAAATCTCATTGCCAATGTAGAGATAGACGAACAGACTGGATGGGTAACCATTACTGCCATTGAAGATAAATGGGGGAGTCAGGATTTTGCCATTATTGCTGATGACGGAGAACCCGATAACAATATTTCAATGGTCGAATTCACCATTAATATTGAAGAAGATGGTCATAGGATCATTCCGATAGAAGAGGAAGGAGTAATCGTAAGAATTAATGCAGGTGGAGAGGCGTTTACCACAGAATCAGGCGTGGAGTTTTCTGCTGATGATGTTCGCTGGTTGGGAGGTACGAGTAGAACCTTTGAGACTGAAGGAGAGATTGACGCTACAAATGACGATACAATATATCTGTCAGAAAGGTGGGGAGAAGCGTTTAGCTATAATATCCTCATCCCTAATGGATCGTATGATGTGATCCTGCATTTTGCAGAGATATACTGGAAAGGACCTGAATACAGAATTTTTAATGTAAATATAGAAGGGGAAGAGGTAGATTTGGCTAACCTGGATATATTTAGTGAGGTAGGGTATTTCAATGCCTTATCCAAAAAGTTTGACCAGATAAAAGTAGAAGACGGGGAGATCAATCTCGAATTTGAAGCCCTCAAGGATAATGCAAAATTATCTGCCATTGAAATTGTCAATACCATTGATGAGGATAAGGACAGTACATCAAGTGCTTCTGTTCGCATCAACTGCGGAGGTGAAGAGTTGGATGTAGAAGGATTTATATTCCTTGCCGATACTTTGTTCTCTGAGAAAACCATGGTATGGTATAACGGGGTAGTCGACGATATTCTCAATACAGAGTTTGATGAACTGTACAGATCTGAGCGCTATGCTGATACGGATATGGGAACATACAGCTATAATATACCACTGGAAGATGGAGATTATGTTGTCTTTTTCCACATGGCTGAAATATATTTCGGTGTCGAAGGAGGACTTCCCAACCAAAATCAGGAGGGAATCAGGAAGATGTATGCCAAACTGGAAGGAGAACAGGTATTTAAAGACCTGGATTTAATAGCCTTAGAAGGACCTTCTTCTGCATATATATTAGAAGTCCCTGTGACAGTGAGTGACGGTACCCTGAATATTGAAATGGGTGCATCCAGAAACAGACCCAAGTTATCAGCGATTGAGATTCTTCCTGAAGAAGATGCAGATCTTTCTATATCCAATATTGATATGAGAGAATCTTTCCGCATAAATTGTGGAGGCCCAGAAGTAACTGTACTGGATGAATATACTTTTATTGCTGATACCTTCTTCTCTCAACATTCATTACAGTGGAGGAATGTACAACTGGAAAACGTAGCTTCCACCCCTTTTGATGAGTTATTCCTCACAGAGAGATATGCTAACGAAAACCGAGGTGCTTTCAATTATAGTATACCCGTAGAAAATGGAGAATATGTCCTATTCCTACACTTCGCAGAAATCTATTTCGGTGCAGAAGGAGGTAGTCCTGAGGGTACAGAAGGTATGAGACGAATAGAGATAACAGCAGAAGATCAGCAAGTAATCAGTAATCTGGATCTTATAAAGGAGGTTGGTACTTCAACTGCATATGTAAAAGAAATACCCATCGTAGTTTCCGATGGCATGTTGAATATTAATTTCACAGCTACTGCCAATCGTCCTAAAATATCTGCCATAGAAATCCTGATTCCTTCAGAGGTAAATAACTCTATTTCAAAAATCGACATGCGACCATCTCTGAGAATCAATTGTGGAAGTGATGAGCCGGGAGTGTTTAATGGTTATGAGTTCATGGCGGACGAATATTTCACACAAAGTTCGAGGAGTTGGAAAAATGAAGGCCTATCAGATGTAACAGGGACCTCTCACGACGATTTATACCTTACCGAAAGGTATTCCGATCAGGATTTGGGAGACTTCGCGTACCAGGTACCAGTTGAGAATGGGAATTATGTTGTATACATACATTTTGCAGAGATATATTTTGGTGCTGAAGGTGGTGTAGAAGAAGGAGTCCCCGGCATGAGGCAATTTGATGTATTCGTAGAAGGTGAGGAGATTATTGATGCACTAGATCTCATAGATCTGGTAGGATCTGCCAGAGCCTATGCGAAGGAGGTTAAAACAACTGTCAGGGATGGGATATTAGATATAGAATTGGTAGGTATTAAAAACAGACCCAAAATTTCTGCCATAGAGATTCTTATCCCCAATGACGCGGAGACTTCTATCAGCAAAGCAACAAATACCAATAGATTGCAGGAGGAAGCGGATCATACAATTACAATTGAACCATCTTTAATCTCACTAGCCCCTAACCCTGCAACTCATAACACTCGCCTCATGATAGACGATGAATCCTGGGAGGGAAGTTTTGGAGTAACGCTATATGATGCAAGCGGTAGAAGTGTAAGACAATTTACATTTGATAAAAACCGATCTATGGGGACTTATGATATAGACCTCAGAGAACTGATTCCTGGTTTTTATGTTGTTACGCTTTACGCTGATAATGTGAAAATATCAAAGAAGTTATGGATTTACTAAGTTATTAGTAGCATTATAGAATGTGAATCAAACTCGGAGGAAGTCACGTATGCTGGCTTCCTCTTTTTATATGTATAAACATAAAAAGAACACTTTTCTTGCAATAGGAACAAAAGGGAAAGAACTTTATTATTTATTTATCGTTATATAGAAGGTTGTAGAAGCATGTTGAATAGGTTTGTGAGATTGTATACACACCTCTGATCATCTGGAAAAAATAATAATCCTTACTTTATGCAGGAAGGGAAATAGCCATATTTGTTTGTAGGAAGTATAAACAATCAGTAAATTTATCGCTTGTTAAGCAACCGAATCAATTTAATACCATAGTTTTAAGAACATATGAGACAGCTTAAGATTAGTAAGCAGATCACTAACCGTGAATCTCAATCTCTTGATAAGTATTTACAGGAAATAGGAAAAGTGGAGCTGCTTACACCTGATGAAGAAGTAGAATTAGCAAGGAGGATCAAACAGGGAGATCAGGTAGCCCTTGAGAAATTGACGAAAGCTAACTTAAGATTTGTCGTATCAGTTGCCAAACAATATCAAAATCAAGGGTTATCTCTTGGTGATTTAATTAATGAAGGGAACTTGGGCTTGATCAAAGCTGCAAAACGTTTTGACGAAACACGGGGTTTCAAGTTTATATCTTATGCTGTTTGGTGGATAAGGCAAAGCATACTACAAGCCTTGGCTGAGCAATCCAGAATTGTGAGACTTCCCCTTAATCGTGTAGGGGCGTTGAATAAAATTGGTAAAGCCTTTTCAAAACTGGAGCAAGAATATGAGCGAGAACCATCTCCTGAAGAGATTTCAGAGGTGTTAGAAAATATGAGTGAGGAAGAAATCTCAGATACATTGAAAATATCTGGTAGACATGTATCTGTGGATGCACCTTTTGTTCAGGGGGAAGAAAATCGTCTGTTGGATGTTCTTGAGAATGATGCTGAACCCAATCCCGATAATGAGCTGATTAATGAAAGTTTGAGTAAAGAAGTAGAACGCGCATTAAGTACGCTCACCCAACGAGAAGCAGAAGTTATTCGCTTGTATTTTGGTATAGGAGTTGAACATTCGCTTACATTGGAAGAAATTGGCGAAAAATTTGATCTCACCAGAGAACGCGTGAGACAGATTAAAGAAAAAGCGATACGCAGGCTTAGACATACTTCTCGTTCCAAAGGACTAAAAACGTATTTGGGATAGTAGTTGAACTAGGCTTCTAAAAAAAGCGGAAGGTGCTCAGGCATCTTCCGCTTTTTTTGTATTACATTGAATCAGAATATTACGGTATTTCTGAATCGGTCCCTACATTTTCCGTATCATCTGGCGTATCTCCATAAATATACAAGTCAATGGGATCTCCCATACGAATGGAGTCTCCATAATCAGCCCTGGGCTCCTGTGAAAATACCCTTCCAAACATTGTCGTAGGACCGTTGGGATTAAAAGTGGTACTCCCTACCCTCAGCCCTCGCTCTCGCAACATATCCAAAGCTTCCTCGTGCGTATATCCTACTAAATCGGGTATCTCAATAAAAAAGGATCCTCTATTCCTTCCAACTACTAAGTCAATCTTACTTCCTTGCGCCACTTTAGTCCCTTCACTGATTTCTTTTCCATCATATAAAGCTTCCAACACTACATTATTAGCAATATCTCTTCTAAACCTTACCTTCCCTACCCCCAGTTTCCAGCTCTCCAACGTAGACTTAGCATGATATAAAGAAAGATCTACTACATTGGGAATTTCTACCATAGGAGGCGTCTTTTTGTTGAGCGTTAGAAATATCGTACGATCTTCTTTCACTCGACTCAATGCTACGGGACGCTGCTGTACTACGACCATGGGAGGTAAATCCTCAATATACGTACAATCCTGGACGATAGGACGCAGGCCTAGTTTATCAAGCTCCCTAGTAGCCTCCGTATATTCTACCTCAAAGACATTAGGCACTACTATAGCTTCTCCGTGATTGGTATATCCTGGAAGAAATACTGAAAATACTACCATAATCCCTCCTATTCCCAGAACAATCAACAATGCCAACGTCAAAAAAAATTCTTTACTAATAAAATATCTCAACATAAGATTTATTCATTTACGCTTATGCCCCCTTTAATCAATAGTAAGTTACATACATTATTGATAATAATCATTTGAAAATAATTCTACATTCGCTCGGGGAGAGAAATCCCCAGTATTTTCATCCCAGATTTTAGTACTTTACCTGTAAGATTAGAAATAGCTAATCTATAAGCGCTGGTAATTGGTAACTCACTTTGTATAATTTTGTCTCCGTGGTAAAACCGATTATAATCTTTTGCCAGCTCATACACATAATTGGCAATCATAGCCGGGTTATAACTTTCTCCCGCATCGCTCAAAACCATGGGATATTGATACAACTTACGCAAAAGCAATCTTTCGTGTTCGTGTATCTCTGATTCGGGTATCATACCAGGCTCAAATGCCTGGGCATCACTAGCTTTCTTTCGTATGGCAGCCGTACGTGTATAGGCATACTGTATAAAAGGGCCTGTATGACCATGAATATCAACCGATTCTGCAGGATTGAATAATATTCTCTTTTTGGGATCTACTTTGACCAGGAAATATTTCAATGCTCCCAAACCAATCGTACGATATAGCTCTTCAAGTTCTTCTTCGCTCATACCTTCGGTCTTTCCCAATTCCATAGTAGCGGATTTCGCTGTTTCATTCATCTGGTCCATTAAATCATCTGCCTCTACTGTAGTACCCTCTCTCGATTTCATTTTACCCGACGGCAAATCTACCATCCCATAAGATAAATGATATAAACCCTCTGAGTAAGACTTTCCCAATTTTGTTAATATTGAGAACAATACCTTAAAATGGTATTCCTGCTCATTACCTACTACATAAATAGACCGATTCATCTTATATTGGTCATATTTGGCATCTGCGATTGCCAGATCTTGAGTTATATAAATAGAAGTACCGTCTTTTCTCAACACCAACTTTTCATCTAATCCTTCTTCTGACAAATCGATCCAAACAGAACCATCCGCTTTTTGAAAAAATATTCCGTTTTTCAATCCTTCCTCTACCGTCTCTTTTCCCTTCAAGTATACCTCTGACTCATAGTAATAGGTATCAAATGAAATGCCCAGTCTCTGAAAAGTTTGCTCCATGGCCGCATACACCCATCCATTCATTTGTTTCCACAACTGACGAACCTCTGGATCACCTGCTTCCCATTTCACAGTTAGTTCTCGAATTGCCTGATTACTAGGAGCCTGATCCTTAGCATCCTTTTCTGACATTCCCGCTTGTACCAGCGATTCCACTTCTTTCTTGTACTGCTTGGAATATGCCACGTAATAGTCTCCCACCAACTTATCCCCTTTCTTTCCAATAGATTCAGGCGTTTCATTCCCTCCTGCCTCTATCCACGCATGCATAGACTTGGAAATATTTGTACCACGATCATTGAACAGACAGGTGGGTACTGCGTGAAATCCATTGGCTGCCAATAAACGTGTCAATGAATCTCCCAAGACAATATTTCGCAAATGTCCCAAATGTAATGGCTTGTTTGTATTGGGAGAACAAAACTCAATGACGATGGTCTGTCCCTTTCCTTTATCCGTTTGCAAAAAGCTGTCATCTTCCACCGTACGAGCCAGAAAATCAAGCCAAAATTCACCGCTTAACGACAGATTTAAAAATCCCTTAATGACATTAAAACTTCGAACAATTGATAATTTTTGGCTGAGTCTTTCTCCTATATTCTCCCCCACAGTTACTGGCGAACCCAATTTATAGCGCATTAAAGGAAAAATGACTAATGTAAAATCTCCTTCAAAATCTTTACGCGTTTCCTGAACAGTTAGCTCTGAAGGTAAAATATCGATCTCATAAAGTTCTTCGATCACCTCATGGGCTGCTTGCTGAATGTCTGTAATAACCGGTAGCATCTATTCTAATAATAATTTGGATCAAAAATGATAAAATTTATTCAAGGGCGAAAGTATTTGAAAAATTTGGATTTCTCATCCTGAGATATAATATTTGAAGCCTCTACAATTACATCCTTCAGGTGTAATTAGTGTATAGAGAACGAGGGGAGAGAACTGGCTCTATGATCCTCTGGCAACCTTCAGATATGAAAGGTGCCCCATCCAGCCCCATGTAACCTGGGGAAAGATATTCTGATAACACTTTTTGTATGCAAAACACTAACTTTTCATTTCTACGCTTACATGTTCTTTTGGAATTTTTTAATTTCATAATGCATAGATGTCATTTCATCTGCATACAAGCATGTAGGTAGTTCCATATACAAGGATGTAGGTAATTTCTTAATTACAGGTTATTTCTCTACAAACTTATGTATCGAAAAAAGAACTTGAGTCGTACTAGATTACGTTGTCAAAATTTCTGTATGTATTACGCAACAATGAATTACAATACTGTACATAACTATATCTTTATATCAATCAAATCTATAAATATCAATTACCATGAGTGAATCCTATCGTTTTGAAACGATGCAATTACATGCAGGTCAAGAAGTGGAAGGAACAACCCTTTCACGTGCAGTACCTATTTATCAGACTACCTCATATGTGTTCAAAGACAGTGAGCACGCTGCAAGTCTTTTTGCACTAAAAGAGTTTGGTAATGTCTACACCCGGATCATGAACCCCACCAATGATGTGTTTGAACAACGCATAGCTGCACTGGAAGGAGGGGTGGCTGCATTGGCAGTAGCTTCTGGGCAAGCTGCACAGTTTATTGCGCTAAACAATATCTTACAATCAGGAGATAACCTTGTTACCTCTCCTTTTTTGTATGGAGGTACATACAATCAATTTAAAGTAGCTTTTAAGCGAATTGGGGTTCATGCAAAATTTGCCGCAAGCGATAAAGCTGCAGATATTGAACCTCATATTGATGAAAACACAAAAGCGATTTATGCAGAGACTATCAGTAATCCGGAGTTTAGTGTTCCAGATTTCGAAGCATTAGCTGCCTTAGGTCAAAAATACGGAATTCCCTTAGTTATTGATAATACCTTTGGCGCAGGTGGCTATCTCTGTAATCCCATTGCTCACGGCGCAAATATCGTAGTACACTCAGCTACCAAATGGATCGGAGGTCACGGTACTTCTATCGGAGGCGTGATCATCGACGCGGGTAACTTCGATTACGGAAATGGTAAGTTCCCTCAATTTACTGAGCCTTCTGAAGGATATCATGGCATGGTCTTCAATGATGTCTTTGGGCCCAATAGTGATTTCGGAAATATTGCCTTCATTATTCGTGCCCGTGTAGAAGGACTAAGAGATTTTGGTCCAGCACCTAGCCCATTCAATTCCTTCCTGATGCTTCAGGGTTTGGAAACCTTATCCTTAAGGGTACAGCGTACGGTAGATAATGCATTAGAACTAGCTAAGTGGCTGGAGGCACACCCTCAAGTACAAAAGGTAGACTATCCAGGATTGGAAAGTAGTGCATATCACGAAATTGCTAAAAAATATCTCAAAAATGGTTTCGGTGGGGTCATGACTTTCGAAATTAAAGGTGATAAAGAAGCTGCCGTTCAATTTGTAGATAGTCTCCAATTGATAAGCCATCTGGCAAATGTAGGTGATGCGAAGACACTGATCATTCATCCATCTTCTACTACACACCAGCAATTGTCCGATGCAGAGCAGTTAGCGGCAGGAGTAACTCCTACTAAACTTAGAATATCTGTCGGAATTGAACATATCGAAGATATCAAAGCTGATTTGCAACATGCCTTTGATACGATCAAGGTACCTGCATAACATAGTATAGAGGTCTTAGGTACATGTCGCACAAATTATCCTTTTGTGCGACATGCTTTCCTCTTACATTTAAGGATTAGTTTAGCATATCACATGCTAGATTTATAATAATTTCATATATACACTTTTATGTCAGTTCAGGGATATAAATATTCCAGAAACTTTTCGCTCACTTGTGGGATTGACTTACCCGGATTCGAATTGTCTTACGCTACCTATGGTACGCTCAATAAACATAGAGATAATGTGATATGGGTCTGTCATGCATTGACAGGTACTTCTGAAGTTCATACTTGGTGGCCTGGAATGGTGGGTGCTGGAAAAATTCTTGACACAGATAGATATTTTATTGTATGTGTGAATATGTTAGGCTCATGCTATGGGTCCACGTATGCCTTATCTCAACATCCCCAGACGCATAAACCCTATTACCACTCCTTCCCTTTAATTACGATCAGGGATATGATCCTTGCCTATGAACAATTGAGGCTACACCTGGGGATTAATCAGATTTATATGATTATCGGAGGATCTATGGGCGGACAACAAGCACTGGAATGGGCGGTCCACCAACCAGACTTGTTTAATTATGTCATACCTATTGCTTCCAATGCGAAGCACTCTCCATGGGGTATTGCCTTTAACGAATCTCAACGAATGGCAATTAATACAGACCCTACGTGGAAAGAAAATCACCCTTTAGCAGGTATAGAAGGAATGAAAGCGGCACGTGCAATGGCCATGATCTCATATCGAAGCTATCAGACCTACGATCAAACACAGCAAGACCTCAGCAATGATCTTCTCGAGGGATACCGTGCAACTACCTATCAACAATACCAAGGAGAAAAACTGGCTAAAAGGTTCGATGCATTTGCCTATTGGACGCTATCTAAAGCCATGGATTCACACGATATCTCTAGAGATAGAGGAAGTATCATTAGCGCATTGGAACGTGTCACGGCACAAACTATGGTGATAGGAGTTAATTCAGACATACTATTTCCCACACTTGAACAACAGTTTATTGCCAAGCATATTCCCCAAGCTATCTATCGGGAAATAAACTCATTGTATGGGCATGATGGATTTCTAATCGAAATAGAGCAAATCTCACAAATTATTGGTGATTTTATCTATAAAGGATCTTACCAGTCGACGAACAATAAACCACATGAAACCTGTTGATGTTACTTACGCATCTTCATAAGAATAGAATCCTCTTCCCGTTTTTCTCCCTAGATGATTGGCAGCTACCATATTTTTAAGCAAGGGGCAAGGGGCATATTTAGGGTTCCCAAATCCTTCATACAACACATTGAGGATCGAAAGACAAACATCAAGCCCTATAAAATCTGCCAATGTAAGGGGTCCCATGGGATGTGCCATCCCCAACTTCATGACCGTATCAATAGCCTCTGCATCAGCTACTCCTTCGTATAAGGTATAAATGGCCTCATTGATCATAGGCATGAGTATGCGATTGGAAACAAAACCTGGATAATCCTGTACTGTAACGGGTACTTTGTCTAGTTTCTTTGCTAGGCTTGTAATCGCTTCATTGACCTCCTGGGTCGTATCGTACCCATTAATTACTTCTACGAGTTTCATCACTGGAACGGGATTCATAAAATGCATACCTATTACCCGCTCACTACGCTGTGTACTGGCAGCAAGTTTTGTGATGGATATCGAAGAGGTATTGGATGCCAGAATAGCTTGCTGAGGAGCATACCGATCCATTTCAACGAATAGCTCCTTCTTCAATCGCTCGTCTTCTGTAGCAGCCTCCACTACGAGGTCGCAGTCCCTTACGCCATCGCTTATCGCTGTACGAGTCTGAATCAACCCCAATGCTTTGCGTTTATCTTCTATTGATAGAATCTCCTTTTTGATCTGCCGATCCATATTTTTTTCAATGGTTTTCA
>CAZZEC010000026.1:0-1579 GCA_964652565.1 uncultured Bacteroidia bacterium | reverse complement strand
CATTTTCCATAACCCCATTATTTTGAAAACTCAGCTTTTCTTATCACGTCTGCAACTCGTATATTTCAGCTTATACCTCATATTATCATTTTCATTTCTACCTTTCAAACTTCACGCCCAACCCCCTACCTTAACCATCCAGAGAGAAGAAATACTGTATCATGATCAACCTACAAAACTGATAGGATTACGCTGTTCTAACGCCCTAATCAGCGATCAAACGACCCAAGATCTCATCGACCATTTAGATGAATATACTTCCTATGGAATCAATACCATTTCAGTGTTCATGATGGGTTCCAGGTTTGGAGATGTAAAAGGGTACCTTCCCAACGGAAATCTCAATCCCAGGATAAAAAAGAGAATGAAAGATTTATTACAAGCTACCGAAGCAAAGGGAATGATTATGATTGTAGGCTGCTTGTATTGGGGAACTTCCCTTGCGAAAGAAGACCTTTATACCTGGACACAACACGATGCTGAGAAAGCTATCACCAACACAGCTAGATGGTTGAAAAAGCAAAAATTTACTCACATCATCCTAGACCCGGACAATGAAGGAATGGCAGTATCTCAAAACGACTGGCAAATTGAAGGATTGATTACTGCTGCTAAAATGGCTTATCCCGATTTGCTGGTAGCAAATAATACCAAGCAAGATCCGCCAAATGAAGATCTCAACATGCATTTTGGTAAAAAAGAAGCAGGAAAACCCTGGCTAGATAGCGAATCTACCCCAAAAACCTTTCTCAAGGAGGGATATTGGGGAACTTTTAGCAAGGAAACACATCAATCAGATAGTTCTTTTTACAACTACTCAAGAATAGGACGCTATACAGACGAAATGAAAAAACACCAACTATTGCTTACCCAAGAAGGCATAGAGAAATACAATGGAATTATTCTCGCTAGCACCTGGATACAGTGCGGCCCCCACGAAAATATCGGAGGTCCTTTTACAAAGTTGGGAGGGTATTCTGAAGTGGGTTCAAGCATGGATGTATACTCAAGCTGGAATAAAGAAATTGATACCCTCCATCCTGATGCGGGAATACTCTGGTGGATGGAATATATTCGTGAAACGTATGGTCCCTGATTGGTAAACATTATAAATACATACCCCCAATGATCAGTAACACCCCAGATCCCCCATATTACGCAGTAATATTCAGTTCCATTCTTACCGAAGAGAATCAAGGATACGTAGAAATGGCTAAAAGAATGGTAGAACTCGCCCAACAGCAGGAAGGATTTTTAGGGGTAGAGAGTGCGAGAAATGACATAGGTATCACAGTATCGTATTGGAAAGACCTGGAATCTATTAAACAGTGGAGAATGCATGCAGAACATACACAAGCAAGAAATCGGGGAAGAGATCAGTGGTATCAAAGTTTTAAGGTGAGAATAGCGAAAGTGGAAAAGGACTATGGGTTCGACCGTAGCAAATAAGAAAAGGCTTGCCTTGGAAAGACATCCCTAACAAGTTTTTTCACGTATATTTGTGATAAATAATCCCTATGGCTTTGCAGGATCGATATATCAACCCCTTTACCGATTATGGCTTCAAAAAGCTCTTTGG
>CAZZEC010000025.1:43706-50420 GCA_964652565.1 uncultured Bacteroidia bacterium | reverse complement strand
ATAACCCTAAACACTACCCAAAAAAATATAACATATTAAACAACACCACAAAAAGACGACGGACGACAGACGACAGACGGCAGACCACAGCTACAGACGACAGAAAATGGACCATAAAAAAGTCAACTAAATAGTGACATATACCAACCATTCAGCAATTTATCAATACATCAATACCTCAATACTACTATGTAACAATACTCACAATGATATTATTATCAATAATGAGTAAACCCTATCTACTTTGTGTCGTCTAACATATATCAATTCTAATCTATGGTATATGATCATTATACCATGATATATGTTCAACCAATAATGTCTATGAATCCCATTAAGTTCCTTCGTTTTTCATTTCTACTAAGTCTGTTAAGTCTCGGAGCGAATCTTCAGATCCAGGCGCAGGCTTATCGAACCACAGGAGGTATCAGATTGGGAAATTATATAGGTGCTACCGTTAATCAACGGATACTCAATAAAACTACCCTTGAAGGGATTATATCATCCAACCTTGAACAGGATGGAAGGGCACATTTACTAATTAGGCAACACAGTAGTATAATATTTAGGCGTATTAACCTATATGCTGGATTAGGACCAAATATTAGTTGGTACGAGTCAGAAGATAATCAATGGGGGGTAACAGGAGTCGCCGGATTTGAACTTACCTTCTTTCGATTTAATGTCTCCTTTGACTACATGCCCGTTTACCAGCAAGGAGAAGAAAATACTACCCGGCTCAATCACACAAGTGCGTTATCTATTAGGTATGTAATCGCAAAGTCAAGCAACCAGAAAATCCGAAAGCGCAAGCGTAACAAACGACGCAGAAACAGGCACGGTCGTAAAGCGGAACGGGGGAGAAGCAAGCTAAAGTTTCCTTGATATGCGATGGTACTAAAAAGATGTATTATCCACATTTAAACCATATAAAATGTGATGAACAGCACAATATGACTATGTATGCATTTCACATTTTTTATCCCACCCAAAAGCCATAATGCCCATAGGGACATTATTTAAACAATATAGCAATCAAACCATACAACCCTTACCAATTAAACCATACAGCCATACAACCATTCAACAATATCTCAACCCTCATCAACCCCTTTTTTCCATTTCTAACACTAATTCCCTATCTTTTAATTCCCTAACCAGGATATTTCATGAAAAACCATTTTATCATCATTCTATTTGTAGTTAGTTGCTTATTCCTATCTCAATTACACGCTCAGAAGAGAAATAAGCAACAACAAGAGCCTCCCGTGGATACCGTCCTTGAAGCTCATTATCTCACTGCTATGAAGTGGAGAAATATAGGCCCTTTTCGCGGAGGGCGTTCCACTACAGTATGTGGAGTGCCTTCCCAACCACACGTATTTTATATGGGGACTACCGGAGGGGGAGTATGGAAAACTACAGATGGGGGTGGTGTATGGAGAAATGTCTCAGATGGATTTTTTCAGACAGGCTCTGTAGGAGCAATCGCCGTAGCAGAATCAGATCCAAATGTAATATATGTAGGAATGGGAGAAGCACCGATACGAGGAGTAATGACTTCTCATGGTGATGGTGTGTACAAGTCAACAGATGGAGGTAAGTCTTGGAGACATGTGGGATTGAAACAAGTAAGACAAATTTCGCGGGTTCGTGTTCATCCTGCTAATTCCGATATCGTATATGTGGCTGCGCAAGGGAGTCCTTATACTCCTACAGAAGATCGGGGAGTATACCGCAGTATGGATGGAGGGGAATCATGGGAAAAAGTATTGTTTGTAAATGAGAAAAGCGGAGTTAGTGATATGAGTATGGATATGACGAATCCCAGAATTTTGTACGCCGCATTTTGGGAACATCAGCGCTTACCCTGGAAAATGGTAAGTGGAGGGACTGGTAGCAGCATTTGGAAAAGTAAAGATGGGGGAGATAATTGGGAGCACCTGGAAGAAGGACTTCCCGATTCTGTGATGGGAAAAATCGGAGTCGTCGTTTCTCCAGCTAACCCTCAACGTGTTTGGGCGATTATAGAATCTGAACAAGGGGGGTTATATAGATCAGATGATGGAGGTGAGAAATGGCAATTGATTAACGATAAGCGAGTGTTAAGAGCTCGTTCCTGGTACTACATGCATATTTTTGCTGATCCACACAATCCTGACAAAGTTGTCGTATTAAACGCACCATTTATGCAATCCATTGATGGAGGGAAATCTTTTACCCAGATTCCTACCCCCCATGGTGATAATCATGATCTATGGATACATCCAGAGCAGCCAGACATTATGATCAATGCAAATGATGGGGGAGCGAATATTTCCTACAATGGGGGTAAGACATGGAGTACACAAGGCAACCAGCCGACTGCGCAGTTTTACAGGGTTAATGCCGATCATAGATTTCCCTATTATGTGTATGGAGGACAGCAAGATAATTCCACTGTAGCAATCCCTAACAATACGTTTAACGGAGGAATTCAAAATGCTGATTTTTATTCCGTAGGGGGTTGTGAAAGTGCCTTTACTGCCTTTTATCCAGATGATCCCCGGTTTGTCTATGCAGGATGCTATCAAGGTATCATTACTCGTTATGATCAGGAGCTAAAGCAGGCAGAGGATGTGATGGCATATCCATTTTTAGGTCTTGGAGAGAATGCCGGAGATTTGCCTTATCGATTTAACTGGAATGCTCCCATTGTAATGTCTCAACATGATCCGAGCGTAATCTATCATACTGCTCAGAATGTTTTGATGTCAAACGATCGTGGGCAAAGCTGGGCAGAAATAAGTCCGGATTTGACTCGCAAAGATAGTAGCAAGATCGATTGGGGAGGAGGTCCCATTACCAATGAGGCAGCAGGGGGGGAAAATTATCATACCCTGATGTATTTAGCAGAGTCACCTCACGACGCTGCTACCCTTTGGGTAGGCGCTGATGATGGGTTAGTACATATTACTCGCAATGGAGGAAAAAATTGGATGAATATTACTCCTCCTAATGTAGAAGAAGGTATGGCAAATTGTATTGAGGTATCACCTCATACTCCGGGGAAAGCCTACTTAGCCTATAATAGATATAAGTTTAACGACTTTACCCCTCATATATTTATCACTAATGATTATGGAGAAACTTGGCAAAGAAAGGTTCAGGGTATCCCAGAAGACACGCATGTACGGGTAGTAAGAGAAGATCCTGACAGAGAAGGGTTGTTATATGCGGGAACAGAGACTGGGTTATATGTATCATTTGATGGAGGTGAACGTTGGCAATCTTTCCAGAATAATTTGCCCGTCGTTCCTGTTACAGATCTCAAGGTACATCAACAAGATCTTATAGCCGCTACGCAGGGAAGGGCGTTTTGGATCCTGGACGACCTTACACCCTTGCATCAATTGACAGAAACGGTAATGAATACCAACACTTATTTATTTCAACCACGGGATCCCTATCTGTTAGATGGTACGCGTGTGGATAGCTTACCCGATAGAGGGACAAATCCTGATAATGGCCTTGTGAGTTATTTTTATATCAAAGAGAAGGATGATAGTATAGCAGTTGCTTTGGAAATTAAAGACGAATCTGGAAGTAGTATCCGATCATTTTCACCCAAAGCCAAAGAAAAATCCAATCAAATGCCCTACAATAAAGGGCAAAATAAATTTGTCTGGGATCTGAGATTGGCTGACTATGAACTCCCAAAGGAATTGACTACCTATGGAGGAAAGAGCAGTTATAAAGTGGGACCTGGAAAATATGAAATCATTTTGATAATCGGTAAGGATACAATGAGTAGGGCTTTTTATGTAAAGCCTGATTCCAGGGTAGATATCTCATTGGCAGCATTTGAAGAGCAGCAAGTGTTATTAAAACAAGTGGAGCAAGCATTAAAAGATATGTATAAAGAGATTGACAACATGCGACACGTAAAGTCTCAAGTCGAAGGATTTATACAGCGAACCGATATTGATGAAGAGGTAAAAGATCAGGGAAAAAAGATCGTAGCTCATATAGATTCATTGGAAAATCGCATGGTGCAAAAGAAACAGAAAACGTTTCAGGATGTGATCAATTTTCCCAATCAACTCAATGCAAAGTTGATGCATATACAGCAAACTATTGATGGGGGAATGCCGCCAGTAACACAGGGACAAATGAAGAGAGTAGCTGATCTAATGACAGAATGGGAATTGATAGAAGGAGAAATTCTTGATTTAATGCAAGTGGATGTAAGAACATTTAATATGAAGATAAAGGAAATGGATATCCCCTTTATCGCGACAGAGACTCCTGAGGAAAAAACGAATTGATCCTGTACATGAAATACTTTCTCCAAACCCAACGATTGGGATTCCGCACTTGGAAACCATCAGACCTCCATCTGGCAGAAGGGTTATGGGGAGATCCAGAAGTTACTGGTTTAATAGATACAAGATCTCCTCTTTCAATGGATCAGATAAGAGAACGATTGGAACAAGAGATTCGTAATCATCATAATTATGGGGTACAATACTGGCCAATGTTCTCATTGGATAGTAAAGAACATATAGGATGCTGTGGGCTGCGACCATATAATCTGGAGAATGACATCTATGAATTAGGATTTCATATCAGGTCTCAATACTGGCAAAACGGGTATGCAACCGAGGCGGCAAAGTCTGTAATTGAGTATGCGTTTAATCATTTACAGGCTTCAGCATTGTTTGCGGGCCATAATCCTAAGAATAAGGCATCCAGACACCTGTTATTGAAATTGGGGTTTCATTATACCCAGGACGAATACTATGTTCCTACAGGACTGATGCATCCTTCTTATATATTAGAAAGATAACTTAGCGCACCTTCCGCTTCATCAGTTGAGCTTGTCCCCCTGTAAGAATGAGTACCCCCTCATCTTGCTGATTAAGTTCAGCTGCATTTCCTTCATCGGTATCAATATGCATTTCCAACTTATATTTAGGAGAAACGCGAATCAGTACATTGCCGAAGGTTAAGCTGCGTTCAGTATTTTCGATTCTGATTTCTACGACATCCTTGTCATCTACGCCAAAATGTTGAGCATCATCAGGAGTCATATGAATGTGTCGCCATGCGCAGATCACTCCCTCCTTTAACGTGAGCGTACCATTGGGACCTTGCAACGTAATTCCAGGAGTACTTTCCACGTGTCCCGATTCGCGAATAGGAGCATCAATACCCAGATAAAATTCGTCGGTACGTGATATTTCCACCTGACACTTACTCCTAACGGGTCCCAAAATGCGAACTCGTTCAATCGAATGCTTAGGTCCAATAAGTGTAACTTGCTCTTTAGCTGCAAACTGCCCTGGCTGAGAGAGCCATTTGTGGACCTGTAATTCATGACCTTCACCAAATAATTGTTCTACAGCCTCCTGCGTGAGGTGTACATGTCGAGCCGAAATGGCAATAGGTATGTGCCGAGTGCCTTGTTCAACTTTGTGTTTGTGCTCTACAAGTGCAGAAGTCTGGCGGGCAATCTCTCCTTCCTCATCTGTAGGAATAACTAAAATTTTACAACGACTAAAGTCGGTAGAAATCTCCGCCAGAGACGTTGATACATCGAGATCAGCGTCCCGATTAGCATCTTCATCCAGTACTGCACCCAGGAAGTCCAGACGTTGAGCGATACGTGCGCGCATTACAGCACTGTTTTCTCCTATACCTCCAGTAAAGACTATGGCATCCACGCCTCCCATAACTGCAGCATATGCCCCTATATATTTCCTCACTCTATGGGCATAAATTTGCATAGCCATACGTGCATCTTCATCTCCTTCAGCTGCTCTTGCTTCTATGTCCCGCATGTCATTCACATGAGCTAATCCAATAAGCCCACTGTGTTTATTTAATATCTCATCTGCTTTGTCTGCATCCCATCCTTCCTGTTTCATCATCCAGATAATTACTCCGGGATCGATATCACCACTTCTCGTTCCCATGACCAACCCTTCTAAGGGAGTCATACCCATCGACGTTTCTACAGAACGGCCATACTCTATGGCGCATGTACTCGCACCATTGCCAAGGTGGCAAGTAATAAGTCGAAGTTGGCGAACATCAGTTTTGAGCCATTCAGCAGCTTTTCTCGCCACATAGCGATGACTGGTGCCGTGAAATCCATACTTTCGGATGTGATATTTTTCTGTGAGATCCTTGGGAATGGCATAGAATTGTGCCCGATGAGGTAGGGTTTGATGAAAAGCAGTATCAAACACTGCTACATGTGGAAGATCGGGCCAATAGGTACGCGCTTCATGAATACCGATTAAATTGACAGGATTATGTAAGGGAGCCAGATTTTCCAATGCGTCTATTTGCTGAATGACCTCATCAGTGATCAGGGTAGGATCACTAAAGGCTTCACCTCCATGAACCACTCGATGACCTATTCCATGAAGAATGCGTCCATTTAACCATCGATCCGTAATAAGTGAAAATACTTCCTTTAATGCCAGGGGGTGCCCCGGACCTGAACACAATAAGGTTTCACCGTTTCCCAGGCGAATGGTAGGATGTTCATCCAAAATGCGTTCTATATGTATTTCCAGCCAGCGTTCTGACGTCAAATGATTGATCCCATCTATTTTAATAGATGAGCTACCACTATTGATAACCAATATATTCATAATAAATTAGGGCATTTGATTCCCGCAACAAAAGTAGGGACATTCGGCAGGATGTCCAAAAGGTAACATT
>CAZZEC010000025.1:0-43606 GCA_964652565.1 uncultured Bacteroidia bacterium | reverse complement strand
CGTAAGGATGTCCAAAAGGTAACATTCGTAAGGATGTCCAAAAGGTAACATTCGTAAGGATGTCCAAAAGGTAACATTCGTCAGGATGTCCAAAGGATAACATTCGGCAGGATGTCCAAAAGGTAATATTCGGCAGGATGTCCAAAAGGTAATATTCGTCAGAATGTCCAAAGGGTAACATTCGGCTGGATGTCCCAATGACAATTTGTACCAATTAGATGCTTGTGAAAGTTACTGAAAAGAAGATAATCGAGATTTTTCAGCTTTGCTCATTGTGATTGTCTCTTGCTCGGGCTTAACCATCCAATAGGGATCTTGTTGATACAAATGGTAAGAGTGAATTACACGCAATAATTCAGCTACGCCCCAGGCTTGAGCAACACATCCCTTGGGTTCAAATGGGGGTTCTCCTTCAAATATCTCTGAAATAGACCCAATACCAGCCTCACTTAGATGAGGTTTGATATTTTCGATCACGGTTAATGCCTGTTTTCTGCCTACGTTACCTTTAACTTTTATCAGGGCATCTACAAAGGGGCCGAGGAGCCAGGACCAGACCACTCCCTGGTGATATGCTCCATCTCTACTATATTGATCTCCTTGATAGTGTGGTTGATAATCAGGATCATCTGGAGAAAGGCTGCGAAGACCTACACGAGTGTAAAGTTTTTGTTCAACAATTCTGAGTACACTTTTTGCTTGTGTCATGTCCAGCAGCATGAAGGGAAGACTGATTGCAAATAACTGGTTAGGGCGGATCGCAGGGTCTTTATAATCACCATTTACATAATCGTAGAGGCATCCAAGATCAGCATTCCAGAAGACTCTCAGGAAAGAGGTTCTGATAACATTAGCTCTACTGAAAGCTCGATGTGCTTCGGCTTCATTACCTGATCCACCCTGTAATATTCCATATATTTTCCAGGCATTATACCAAAGCGCATTAATCTCTACGGCTTTACCTATCCTAGGCGTGACAACCCATTCATCTACTTTTGCATCCATCCAACTGATTTGAATGCCATCTTCTCCAGCATACAGTAAACCATCTTCTTTTGCATGAATTTGGAAACGAGTACCGTGATCATGCCACCATAGGATCTCTTTGAAGATTGGGAGAATTTCTCCCGTCACAAATTCCCAGTCATTTGTAGCTTGAAGATATTGGTAGCAAGCAACAAAAAACCATAAAGTTGCGTCTGCATTATTATATTCAGGTGCTTCTCCATAGTCTGAAAAACGATTGGGAAGCATCCCTTCACTAACATGCTCAGCGTATTTCTTTAAGATATTTCTGGCTGTTTCAAATTCCTCAGTAGCCAGACATAACCCCGGCAAAGAGATCATAGTATCGCGTCCCCAATCTGAGAACCAATGATACCCTGCTAAAATTGATGTACCATTATCTCTTTTAACCAGAAATTGATCTGCTGAAAGTCGGAGATTTGCGATAAAAGGTTCCTTACTGTAATCGGGTCGTATAAGGGAAAGTCTGCGTTTTTTTTCTTTTTCAAATAGTGTCAACGCGTTTCTATCTTCAGGATTTTCAGTAGATACAATAACCCCTAGCGACATGCCTTCACTCATCTCTACATGAAGCGTTCCGGGTGTATACAAGTTTTCATAGGCATCCTGACCACGAGAAAGTTCTTCACGATACTCAAAATTGTGATACCAGTCAGGGTTTAAGTTGTATGTACTACGTGGAGCAGAGATATATAGGTCTGGATATGAATCCTGTGTTTTGATTTGTAGAATCTGATTTTGAACGTAAGTAGAAAGATGTTCAAAAGGAGTTTGAGGTTGCAAAGCATGAAAATCTCTGGGGGCAAGTAGAGGTTTTAGTTCTAATGTAAAAGATTGATCTGCAGATAATACCTGATATATTACAAGAACAGTATTTTCATGATGTATAGTAACAATAGTTTTCTTGATCCTGATAAAATTCATTTGATAGATAAACTCAGGGAACAAGGTCTTTCTAAACTGCTGTAGGTAATAGTGACCGTGTGGATCGATTTCTCCACCTTGGTATTCATTTACCCCAAACTCATAACGCTCATTATTCAGAATTAACGTCTCATCCAATTTAGAGAGTAATACTACTCTTTCTACGGGAGGTTTTAATGCAGCGACCAACAGTCCATGGTATCTACGTGTATTAGCGCAAAGAATGGTAGAGCTGGAATATCCGCCTAGACCATTTGTTTCTACCCATTCATGACGAACAGATGAGCCAAAGTCTGAGATAGAAAAGGGGGCCAAGAAATGGTTCATGTAGAATATTATTCAAAAATTGTACCAACAAGAACAAGAAATAAGAACGGTAATAGTGTAGAGCTGTTATTGAATAGTATTTTACAAAGGTAGTAGATCCTTTTCTAATGCCTGATCAGGTACAAAACTATAAAAAATTCCAGAATAGTAGTAACTGTCGTGAGACATTATGTGGAAAAATATTTCAGTTTCATTAAAAAATTGTAATGTACTTACTAAGTAATACATGGATCTGCTATAATTTGGAAAAAATGTTAAATGCTAATTAATCCAGTGAATAGCAGACTAAAAATGATAAATATTAGATGTAAGTATGATAAATTTCTCTCACTAATATTATAACAGAAGGGACCCATTTGGGGTTATAGATAACCTAATAATATTAACATTTGATTGAGATCTAAAAATCTAATTCAATTTGATTTCTTACAAGGTCTTCAAAACTTTCTCTATGGCGAATTAAGTGAGCCTGACCCTCTCGAATCAGTACTTCCGCAGGACGAGATCTTGAATTGTAATTGGAACTCATCATAAAGCCGTAAGCCCCAGTGTTAAGAAAGGCGAGTATGTCTCCTTCATGCACTTCAGAGATTTTGCGATCCGTAGCAAAAGTATCTGTTTCGCAAATGTATCCTACCACTGTGTAAATTCTTTTTTTTCCTTCAGGATTGGAGATATTAATGATCTGATGGTAACCATTATACATCATAGGTCTAATAAAGTGATTTAAACCAGAATCTACTCCTACAAAGACTGTGGCAGGAGTAGGCTTGATAACATTCACCTTAGTCAAAAACAGGCCACTTTCACTTACGAGATACTTGCCTGGTTCAAACCATAATTCAATCTCTTTGCCATAAGATTTTACGAATGATTCATAGGCCGTACTCAACTTTTGTCCAATTTCGTAAATATCTGTAGTTGCATCATCCTCCCTGTACGCCACTTTAAATCCACTTCCAAAATCGATAAATTCTATTTCATTAAAGTCCTTAGCAATATTGAATAATATACTGGCACTTTCTAAATAGGATTGGGCATTGAGGATATCAGATCCTGTATGTACATGTAAGCCAATAACATGAATGTTATTCGCTTCGACAATTCGCTGTACATGTCTTTGTTGGAAAACAGAAATTCCGAATTTAGAGTCTATATGACCCGTTTGAATTTTCGTATTTCCTCCTGCTGCTACATGCGGGTTGAATCTTATACAACAAGGTACACGGCTTCCATATTCATGACCAAACTCTTCTAATATGGATATATTGTCAATGTTGATCACCACTCCGTGCCGAACCGCTTGCTGTATCTCTTCAAAAGATACGCAGTTAGGAGTAAAAATAATCTCTTGGGGTTCAAATCCTGCTTGTAAACCCAACTTTACTTCATTGATAGACACAGTATCCAATCCCCCGCCTAAATGTCGTATATGTTTTAGTATATTGATATTACTCAGTGCTTTGACAGGATATTTTATTTTACAAGGGAATGATTCAAAAGCGCTGATGAGTGTTTTATACTGATGGGTGATCCTATCAGCATCATATAGATATAAGGGGTTGCCATACGCTTCGCAAATATCTAGGATATCCTGCCCTTGAATATTGTATTTCCCGTCTGTGAGTTGAAGTCCTACCTCACGATTCTTTACTTCGTTCATTACTATTGTATCTCCTGTAATTCAAAATAATATTGCTCTATAATAGGATTGACAAGCAATTTTTTGCATGCGTTGTTTACATATTCAGATGCACTTTCCTGACTTTCAGCTTCTAGCCTTAATTCCACTTGCTTTCCAATCCGTACCTGTTCAATAGGCTCAAAACCCAGGTTGTGGAGGCCCAGAAGGGTAGCTTTACCTTGAGGGTCTAGCAGTTCTGGTCTGGGCATGATATGTATGGTAGCTTTATACTTTAACACAGTATTAGATTTGTTTTACATATTAAAGGTCGGCATTTCCTTGTTGCCGAAATCCAGTGTTATAATACGGTAATTCAGAGAACTAAACCAAATAAATTAATTAGATTTAGCCTAATAATCGTACCGTCTCAATGAAATATCTGAAAAAAGCGATAAAAAAAGGCTATATAAAAATGGATCGAAAAAAAGATCTCGTTAGCTATTATCCGCACAAAAAATTAAGAAAATACAGCAATCCCGAAGAACAAGTTCAGCTTCAGACGTATCTCAACCTTATTTATCAGTATCATTATCCTCCAGAGAGACTTAGAGTAAGCGACAAGGTGAAGATGGGATCGTCCACACGTGAAGCTGATGTGGTGGTATATCACGACGACGCAGCAAAAGATCCATTTATCGTGGTAGAATGTAAAAGAAGGAAAATATCTGACGTTGTATTTCGAGAGGCAATCGATCAGGGATTTTCTTATGCCGCTGCTACCAATGCTGAATATGTCTGGGCTACTTCCGGAGATAAAAATGCCTCTTTCGAAGTTTGGGATGATGCCATACACGAAAGACAAAAAAACAAAATTTCCCGTGTTCCTAAATTCACGGAATTAAAAGACCGTAAGTCCAACTGGTACAAGTTCAATTCCTGGCTCGATAAGAGACCTATTTTTACAGATGCTTTGTTATATACGCTTGTATTGTTGGTGTTTACTGCTGCGTTGAGTAAGCTCACCATGACGTATTACACGGAAATCATGGATTTTCTAAATCCCTACATAAATAATTTCAACTGGGAGCTCAATTGGTTGTATAATACTATTGTATTTGCCGCTTCTTTACTCAGTCTCATTTTTGGAGGTATTTTTATGCGAAGTCATCAATTTTTTAATACACCTAAGATCCGCAAGAGAGCAAACTACTTCTTTATGGCATTGATTCTATTTTTGCCTGCCTGGTACATGGGTATTTCTGTAAAAGATCCCAAATGGTGGCAAGAATCCCACCTTATCACAGAGCCTGTAAAAGAATGGATCTTTTTATTTCCTTACATCAAATCAGTTCCGTTTACTTTTTTTCTGGTTTTTATATTGATTTGGTTAATGGGGCGAACTAAAATGTAAATTTTTGCTTTTACTAAGTATATGGATAAATCAAAACTTAGCATTAATCCGTATATTAGAAAAAGGTTACCAAAGACTTATGGGTTTTAGAGAAGACTTTGAGGAATTAGAAAAATTACTTGCTGACTCGGAGAAGAAATCAAAAAAATATTTTGTGCAGATTTTATACTCAGGATCTGCACTTTTAGTCTTATTACTTTTGGCAATATTTATATTCAGGCCTTATCCTACTTTTTTAATCCTAACGTTCTTTCTTTTAATCCCCTTTGGTAATGCAGTAAATCATTGGTTTTGTGAAATGAAAAACCAGGTTTCCTTTAAAAAAAGACTGGATCCCCTCACTCGTCACTCAGCTGGAAAAATACATGAAAGCATCTTACGTATTACACAGGATATCAATCGATTTCAGCAAAAATTATCTGACTATGAAAGAAGCCTGAGGAAAGGAAGAGAGTATTTAGGATATATTAAGGATACACTAAATAGTAAGGATTTGTATCCCAATAGAAAAAAGAGATATGAATTACTGAAAGAAAATCTTGAGAAAAATATTTCCTACAAACAGTTAATATTGGAGTTTTATCAGGAAGCAAAAAATCGATTTGAGAAAGAAAAATACAATCTTGAACAAGATCTTAAATCGTTAGAAGTGCTGGATTATCTTAAATACGACCGGAATAATGATTATTTAGAACAAAGAGATCTGGTCTCTACTCAACTAAAGATGGACTTTCTGGAGGAATTGGAACAGCTTGAAGCGAGATTGCCATTAGCTGAAGCTGAAGCTAAGGAGATGACGCATGATACAGCTATTCAACTTAAGTTGATGATTCGTCAGTTAAAATCAGTTAAACACTTACCTGAAACTTTTAGTACTTCTTACTTATCTGAGTTTCAGGATGATACAAGGAGCACCGAAAAGGGTGATATCACCCGTTCTGATTGGGAACATCTTCCCGGTCAGACCACAGATGAGGAAGCATTGTGAGCTATAAGAAAAGCTTCAGCAGCTTCTTCTATGACAATATGTATGGGAGTATATTCCCATCCCCACTGAGTAATTTTCCCCCCATCATATCTATAACGCGAAATGCTCCCTCTAATGGATTCTGGAGTGATAATTGGCTCTGTATGAGTAATTTCAGAAATGAGTTGTGAAAGACTGGCAACACCCATTGACAATATATCTGGAAGTCTTAAAGAGGGAGAGGGCTTCTGTAAGGCTCGCGCAATTTGGTCCAGAAATGCTTTTTGAGAAAGATTCTCACTTACCAATATAAATCTGGACCCATTCGGAGGCTGTTTCTCTAATAACAACGCAATAGCGTTGGCTACATCTTTCACGCCTACAAACCCGCTCGCTCCTCCATTGTAAAATCGCAAGCCTTTATAAATCATGGAGAATATCTTTCCTGTATTGTTAGTCCAGTCGTGCGTGGGGCCGATAATTACTCCGGGATTAATAATTAAAGCATTAGGTAGCCCTTCAGCAATTCCACGATAAACCTCTAATTCTGCTTTGTGCTTGGAGATGGAATATTTTGAGTGTGATTTGGAGGGTACCCAGGGAGTATTCTCGTCAATGAGAGATTGATCGGATTTTTTACCCAATGCTGCAATAGAGCTTACATGAATAAGTTTTTTTATCCCCTGCTCAAGACAGGCATTCACTATATTAGCTGTGCCCTCAACATTGATCTGGGTCATATGCTGGTGTTGCTTTTTCCAGAAACTGACTTGAGCTGCTGCATGAATCACCGTATCCACTCCTTCAAGACTATGATGAAGTGAAGTAACATCGAGAATATCACCCTCTGCAATGTCAACCATTGCTTGCCAGGGAAGCTGTCTGCTTTCGGGATCTCTCACCAGGATTCTAAGCTCATGCCCGCGGGAAATTAATTCTGCGACGATATGTCTACCCAAAAAACCAGTTGCCCCAGTTATTAAAATCATAGTATTTTTATACTGATCTTTAAAGATTATGAGATGATAAAGTTAATTATCTTTAGCGCTGCAATACAACAAAGTCTAGTAGATCTCCTGTATGGACATTAAATCTTTCTTTTTTCCGGTAACTTCTAACCGTACGAATAACATATCATCGGATGCATTGAGTGAATATATTGATGTGTATCATGAAACCTTTCCCAATTGGGAAGATGCGGATATTATATTGTGGGGCTGTCCTAATCGAGATGATAGTACCCTCTTCGCATCTGTTGATCGTATTCGATATCATTTATATGGATTCTCAAGGCCAGCTTCTATAGTGAAAATGGTCGATCTTGGTAATATTGATCCCCAAAACTCGCAAGATGCGTTGATAGAGGAGATTGCCGACATCATGGGGTTTTTATTAGACCAGGGAAAACAGGTTATCATGATGGGAGGATTACAAGATCTCACTTTTGGACAATTTCTGGCTTATGAGCGTACTGGAAAATCAATTGAATATGTACATATTGATTCTTGTCTGGATGTAGAGGACAGCCATGATGTGATAAACAGGAAAACTGTTAATCATCGGATTTTTACGTACCAACCCTCCTGCTTATTTGATTTTAACAATTTGGGCTATCAGCGATATTTTGTAAATCCAGATGAGATAGAATTTTTAAAAGAACATAACTATTCTTGTTTGAGGTATGGACAATTGCAAGAGGATATTACTTTGGCAGAGCCCTATCTTAGGACTGCTGACATGGTGAGTATCGATATGTCAGCTATCAGGAATCAGGATATGCCTGGTGCTCATCTTCTTTCCCCTGGTGGATTTACAGCTATGGAAGCTTGCAGACTCAGTCGCTACATGGGGTTGGGTTATCATATGAGTTCCATACATTTTGCTGAATATTATTCGGAGACTGATCCCGATGGGCTAGGTGCGATGTTGATGGCTATGATGATATGGTATGTGGTTGATGGATATTATAGTAAATGGAATGATCAGCCCAGGGAAGACCGTGCCAACCTCCGTAAGTATAGTGTTCAACTTCGTACTAGCATAGATTCTATCAATTTTTATTGCCACATGCAGTCTGGAAGATGGTGGATGGAAGTCCCGTTTCCCGCTGATATTGGGCAAAAGTATCCAAGAAACCGATTGGTGGCGTGCTCAGCCAGTGATTATGAGATGGCAAAGAGCGATGAGATACCCGATCGATGGTGGTTGACTTTTAATAAATTGAAGTGATTATTGTAAAAGATTTACATAAGGGATTTAATGGTCAGAAGGTTCTTAACGGAATATCTTTGGAAATTGAACGAGGAGAAAATCTGTGTATTGTAGGTGGCAGTGGTAGTGGCAAGTCTGTGTTAGTCAAACTCATACTAGGTCTTATTCCTCCGGATAGAGGAGAGATCTGGATAGATGAAGAGAATATACAGACCTATAGCATAGATGATTGGAAGAGAAAATTTGAAGATATAGGGATGGTATTCCAGGGGGCTGCACTTTTCGATTCATTACCTGTCTGGGAGAATGTGGGGCTGAGATTAGTAGAGAAGCAGTCTTTCAACAAGGATACGGTTAAAGAGGCAGTAATACAGGCATTAAATCGGGTGGGTCTGGATGGATCCGTATTGGACAAATATCCATCTGAGTTATCGGGAGGGATGAAAAAGCGAGTGGGAATTGCAAGGGCCATTATTCATCATCCAGAATATTTGTTCTATGATGAACCTACAACTGGATTAGACCCCATTAACTCTGAGATCATAGATAAGCTGATCCTTGAATTGGGACAGGGAAAACAAACTTCCGTGATTATCACGCACGATATGAAAACGGTGAAAAAAGTTGCCGACAAAGTGGCGATGATTTACGAAGGGAAAATCCTGTTTCACGGGGAAACCCAAGAGTTTTTTGAGGCAACACATAAACAGATTCGCACATTTCTGGCAAGAGAGCGCTAAGTAATACTATTTTGTTATTTCCAATTCTCGTACCAAGCTCTCCACTTTTTTTCTTAGGAGTTCCAACGCCGTTACAGGGCTTTCAAACTGTACATCTCTTACTTGCCAATAGGTAACTACTTCTTTGAGTTGAGGAAACCTCTCATCTATCATTGGTACGTGTTCTTTTTCATCCATGCAAATGATAAGGTGATAGTTATCGGCTTCTTCAGCAAGCAATGACTTTGGCATGACTTCGCGTTTGACAATCGGTACCTTGAGGTGTTCCAGATATTCGATAGCGTAGGGGGACATGGGCCCTACATTGGAACTTTTCGACATATCTTCCCTAAGCCCGCGTGAATCTGCTTTCCAATCTAGCTTATGTTGACTCGCAAGATAATTGAAATATTCCTCAGCAGTTCTACTGCGATAATAATTTCCCGTACAAACAAATAACAGATGGTTCATCATGTAGAAGGGCTCATGAGCCTATCAGATTCTTGCCTTGCTAATACGTCCATTTTAAGAAGTTCATAGTCATGTGGAGTATGACTTACATCGTGAAGCTCATCTCCAATTAATATGGGTAATACAGCATGCGTATCTTTGCGCATGGCGTATTTTACTTCTTGCTGGAGGTGTAAATGGGTGAGGCGTTGGAAATGGGAAGAATTTCTGAAAAAATATCTTTTACGCGTATTCGCAGAGTTATACAATGTCTCAGCGATGAGCGTAGTATCCTGGTAACGATGAAAGTGATGGCGTAGTTTTTTGGCCATTGCTCCAGCAAAAATGGTATCCTCAAGCGTTACATTATCACGCCAGCCTGCACACAACAGACAGACGTGTTCATTTTTTTCAATGAGCCACTGGGTAAGTGTACTGATATTGCAAAATGATCCAATTACGATTTCTTTAGCCTCCCTTTGTTGTGCTGCTTTCAATGCTCGCGTACCGTTTGTGGTAGTTATGGCAATACGCTTTCCTACGATATTGGGTTGAGAATATGAAAAAGGAGAATTGCCAAGATCAAACCCTTCAATTTGGATACCGCTACGCTCCCCAGCGATCAAGTATCCTTTTTCTTTATAGGCCGCACATTCATCGATATGTTCTACAGGGACAATAAATTCAACATCATTGCCAAAAGCAACGCACATGGAGGTAGTTGCACGGAGGATATCTATGACCACTACAATAGAATCAGATATATCAAACTGATCTATCAGTGCAGGTGTCATACACACGTGCATATATTTTTGGATTTTGCTCATATATGGTACTTAAAACTAAAAAAGTGGATAAATCCGAAGTCCTTCAACGGCAAAGTACATAATTTATTTTATAAAAAAGTTATTTCTTTGTTATAAAAGGTGTTTTTACTACCTGAGCAGGGAGCATTTTATTTCTTACCGCTATATGAAGTTCCTGTCCAGCCTGAGCGAGTTCAATGGGTACATATCCTAGACCAATCCCTTGATTTAGTACAGGACTGAGTGATCCTGAGGTTACTTGTCCTACGACTTGATCCTGGTATACAATGTCATATCCCTGTCTTGGGATACCTCGTTCAGTAAGTCGAAACCCCACGAGCCTGCGCTTGAGACCCTGGGCTTTTAATTTTTGAATGGCTTCAGAACCATTGAAAGTGCCTTTCTGAAGTTTGGTTATCCAACTTAACCCTGCTTCCAGAGGGGAGGTATCATCATTGATATCATTACCGTAGAGCATGTAACCCATTTCTAGTCTCAAGGTGTCTCTGGCTCCAAGTCCGGTAGGTATGAGTCCGTGAGTCTTTCCCTTTTCCAGAATATGGGTCCATATTTTTTCTGAATGCTGTACAGGTACAAATAGCTCAAATGTACGTTCTCCAGTGTAGCCTGTTGTCGCTAATGTGATGGATACATCCAGTAACTGACAGCTGATACAAAAATAGGTCCCTAACACAGAGAGATCGCTGGGGGTCATCTCCTGAAGAATTCGTTCGGCATGGGGGCCTGATACTGCTATCAAGGCAAGTTCATCTGAGCGATCTATGAGAGAAGCTCCCATTGTATTACTTTCGTTGATCCATTCCCAATCTTTTTGAATATTAGAAGCATTGACAACTATCATATAAGATGTTTCTCCCAATCTATATACAATGATATCGTCCACGATTCCCCCTTGATGATTGGGCATACAACTATACTGAGCTTTTCCAACGACTAGTTTGGATGCATCATTGGATGATATCTTTTGTACTAATTCCAGTGAATGAGCCCCTTCAATAAAGAACTCTCCCATATGAGATACATCAAACATTCCTGCCTGATTACGTACAGCAAGATGTTCTGCTTTGTCGCTGGAGTAGCGGACAGGCATCTCATATCCAGCAAAAGGAATAATTTTCGCCCCTAATTGTTCGTGAATCTTATACAATGGAGTTTTTTTCATAAGAGGTTTGGGAATCATATAGTGTAATAAAATTCAAAAATACTAATTTACAGATCAATGTTATGGATTTATTTCATCAATACGATCATCTTCCGCCGCTTGCAGAGCGGTTACGCCCTCAGAGCTTAGAGGAGGTAGTAGGGCAGGTACATCTATTAGCTCCGGGAACGCCTTTTCGAAGCGCCATTGAGCGGCAAAGAATACCTTCTATGATATTTTGGGGTCCTCCGGGCGTTGGAAAAACTACTCTGGCACAAATTATTGCACATACTGCAGATCGTCCCTTTAGACAGTTGAGCGCAGTGCAAAGCGGTGTAAAAGATGTTCGGGAAGTATTAAAGTTCGCGGAGGGAAGACCTGGGACAATACTATTTATTGATGAAATTCATCGGTTCAACAAAGCCCAGCAGGATTCCCTGCTAGCTGCAGTAGAAAAGGGGCGAGTTACATTGATAGGCGCTACAACTGAAAACCCGTCGTTTGAAGTAAACTCCGCCTTATTATCAAGATGTCAGGTATATGTCTTATATCCCTTGAACCCTTCAGAAGTACACAGCCTGTTGCAAAGAGCTATCCAAAAAGATGAAGTATTGTCAGAACTTCGGATAGAATTGCAAGAAACAGAGGCTATTTATAGGATTGCAGGTGGAGATGCGCGTAAAAGTCTCGCATTGCTGGAGATTTTTGTGAATGTACATCAGGAAGATGAAGTGATTGTCCTGACAAATGATGAGCTAGTGGCAGCTGCTCAGGAACATATTGCATTATATGACAAAAGCGGAGAGCAACACTACGATATCATTTCTGCTTTTATTAAATCTGTTCGTGGAGGAGACCCAGATGGAGCTATCTATTGGCTAGCTCGTATGTTAGATGGAGGAGAAGACATTAAGTTTATTGCTCGCAGATTGATCATACTTGCTGCAGAAGATATAGGGAATGCAAATCCCAATGCGTTATTATTGGCAAATGCGTGTTTTCAATCTATTAATGTGATAGGAATGCCTGAGGCACGAATTATTTTAGCTCAAACTACCACATACCTTGCAGCCTCTGAGAAAAGTAATGCTGCTTACGTTGCGATCAATGATGCGATGAAACTTGTATCGCAATCCCCTGCATTTCCCGTTCCTCTTCACCTGCGAAATGCCCCTACCAAAATGATGAAAGACATGGGCTACGGAGCTAATTACAAATATTCGCACGATTTTGAAGGGAGGGCTGGGAATCAACAATATCTACCTGACGAAATTTCAAATACTACCTTTTACCATCCTAAGGCAATTGGATCTGAAAAGAAAATCAAAATATTCTTACAGGAAAAATGGGGACGATAAATTTTAGTGCAAAAAAAATGGAACCTTAGGCATTTAATTTGCGTAAATTCTGAAAAATATTGTGTACATTTGTATATAAAACAGCTTATAAATAGTATAAAAAATGAAGAAAATCTTTACACTTATTGTCTTTTGCCTGGTTATAGGGGGGGTGTCAGCCCAGGTAAGTTTCGTGTCGGACAATAAGTCTGATGATTCCTTTGTAACAGAACTAAATATTTATCCTAATCCAACTACAACGGGTAATATTACTATAAATATTAACTTAGACCGACAGGAAGAGACAGTTACTATCAAAGTGTATAACCTGATTGGTAAAACAGTATTTGTTCAAAAAATTAACTCTTTTGAGACTGAGCTGCAAGAAGTTATCAATCTGAGTTCCAATCCTAAGGGAGTGTATATTCTTGAAGTATCAAATGGAGAAAAGAAGGAGATCAGAAGGCTATCTTTTGTCTAATTTTTTGTACAAGCTGTTTTCAAAAAATACATAAAAAATACAACACACCATATATAAGGAAGTTCACTGAGCTTCCTTTTTTTATTGATAAGGAGAGAGCTGCACTCCATTTTTATCAATTTGTATGGCGGGAAAAGGAATTCTGATGATACTTGCCACATTGAGTAAGGTCTTGAGAAAGCCGGATTTCGTGGGGATATTACTTAAATCTACATCAAGACTTAGATACATTTGTCGATATTCTCTTTGTCTGATCTCATCCCAGGGATCTTGACCATAACCCCCGATCATTCCTTCGGCTCCATATCCAATCGCTAAATTAAGCCATTGGGGATAAATCTTTTTGAATCCAGATTCTGGTAAAAAAGAATGAATTCTAACACTCAACCACAGGGTCTGCCCATTGTAATCTTTAACAAACCATTCAGCAAAATTTGTCCCGAATAAGTCCTCATATGCTTCTTGCCTCACATAATCAGAGGGTCTGTAAGATACTTTAAGTTGGATTCTATATTCATTCCATAAATGCTGATTCATTACGGCTAAGCTACTTCCTACTAAGTTAGCCCCCACATCGGATATAGATGCGCCCCACTTTTCTCCAAACCCATCAAAAACTTCAATACTACTCATAGCTAGAAATCCATACAGTCCGCCTTGTACTAATGCCTTTTTCTTTTCCTGTCCGGACCATCGGTATAAGTCAATCATCCATTTGCTGGCATGATACCCTCCAAGAGCATGTCCTACTTTATCCATTTGCTGCCATTCTCTGGTGTCATCGAAAAAATGAAAGGAAGAGAGCTCTTCATTGGCATACCAAACCGTGCCCAGGTACAACGCCGATAAGGTGTACCCTCCCAGTGCAATGCGGTTGACCCATTTGAGACGGTTTGTATCTGGTGATGTAGCATTAAGATACAGAGAAGAAGGGTTTGAAAAGGTATGTTGATAATGAAAGGGGCGAGTCTTTTGCTGAGATAGCCCATTCGGTATGTGTAAACCTATCCATACACTTAAAAGTAAAAAGCGACATACCTGATGAGATATGCCGCTTCTATACATGCTAAATAAATATCTGTTAACATTCATATGTTCATGTAGGGTTCGTGTTAGGCTACTACTCCGCCTGACTGATCTCCACCATTTACGTTTACTTTGCGCTTTTTGGTTTTATCATCATGTCCATATCCATAACCGTAACCATATCCATACCCATACCCATATCCATACCCATAACCTTTATTTCCACCTTCAGGCAATACATCGTTGATAACCAACCCTACATTTGGCAGTTTCCCTGAATTATACAACTCATTGATACGTCCCATAGACTTGAGGTGAGTATATTTATGACGTACTACATAGATTGAAAAGTCAATGAACCTTTGTAGGATCATATAATCAGAAGCCAATACAATAGGTGGTGAATCTAATACGATGTGATCATATCGATCCTTATACATTTCAATTAATTGATGCATTCTCTGATTACCAATGACATCTAGCGGGTTATCATTAATAGGCCCAGAAGGGATGATATGTAGGTTTTCTACATGAGAATGTTGAAGGATCTGATCCAGTGAGTGGTGTCCACTGAGATAAGTTGACAATCCATATTCATTCATTAGACCGAATCTCTCTGCAACTTTTGGTCTTCTCAGGTCAGTATCTACCAATAGCACCTTTTTACCAGATTGAGCCATTACAATACTAAAATTGGTGGCACAGAATGTTTTACCCTCTCCTTGAATAGATGAAGTTACACCAATTACTTTTTGGGTCGCATCTGCATTGAGGTACTCCAGATTCACCCTTACCGAACGGAAAGATTCTGGTAAAATAGTACCTGCATTTTTGGATGTGATTAAATCTACACCTTTTCTACCCTTGATGACATAACCTAGGATAGGAATATTGGTATTCTTTTCTATATCCGTTTGAGATACAACTTTTTCATTTAAGAAGTCAGAAGTGATAATAAGTACGAGGGGTAATCCCAAACCAAGTATGAACGCTGCACCAAAGATGAGCATCTTATTGGGAAATACAAGCCCTAGCTTTCTCGCTCTATCGATCACGGTTTTATCTACGGAGTCGGCCTCTAATCCCAGTGCGATTTGCGTCCTTCTATCCAGAAGTTGCTTATACTTTTCGTCGTTGAAATTGAATTGACGATTGATCTGAGTAAGTATCTTTTCACTTTCAGGAAGTTTTCTCAGTTGGCCTTGAGCTTCACCGATTCTTCCCTGAATACTTTCCAATCCCATTTGCGCAGTTCGATAACTTTGTTGGACTGTGCCTTGAATCAAGTCTTTTTGTCTTTGAAGTTGGGCATCTATATCGGTCCTCTGTGGGCTTCCCTCTTGTGTCTGAGAATAGATTTGTTGCCGTTGAATTTCCAACTGGCTCAGCTGTGCCATATACTGAGTTAATTGTGGATCATTTGCATTAGCTGTAGTTGGGGTTAAGAGATCTGAAGAGTTATTATTGAGATTATCCAATAAGTACTTATAGTAACTCACTCTAGCTGCATTTTCAGATCGCTGGGTTTGTAACCCTATAAGTGTTCTGGATAGTTCCGTAGAGGTAGTAGCAATATCTATCTGGCCACTATTTTGGCGAAATAGCTGGTACTGTCGTTCTACGTTTCTTAAAGTATCAGAGATCTCATTTAGCTGTTCGTCGATAAGTGCTAGCACTCTTCTACCGGATTCTGTTCTGCGCATTTGCTCATTTTCACGGTAAGTCTCCAATAAGTTATCCAGGAACAACTGCTCCATCTCCACGACAGGCCCAGTAGTAGATGCCTCAACGGTATTAGCCTGACGGCTAATTTTCTCTACGCTGAGTTTCCTTTGATAACGCTCTGCAAGAGATTCTAAACTATTGATAACGAAGAAGTAATTTGCAGATTTATAGGCTTCAGCATAGTCGTCATGAAACTTGATCTTGAAACTGAGATAGCGGTCTTCATAATCGTCGCCAATCATCAGTTCCTTTTCAAACTTCACGGAAGGTAACTTCCGCTCCATGGCGTTCTCCTCAAAATTGAACAACACAACGTCCTCCCCTTCCCCACGAATTCGGAAACGGTTATTATTCAAGAATTCTACATAGATAGGAATCCCAAGCAACTGAACGTGCGAGGAGTCCAGGATTACATCAAAAGGTGCGAACTTATATACAGGCTCTTTTCTGAATACAGTTTCCTTGAAGTAGGATATCCCAAAATCCAACTTGGATAACGTTTGCTCGACCAAACTGTAGGATTTCATGATAGCCACCTCATCTTCTATTTCTACATTACCACTGGAAGTAGGGATTTCCCCAATGATGGTCATGTCTATATCTTGTGTAGAATCATCCAAAAGAATTCTGGCTCCTACTTTATATACGTCGTTAACCGTCTTGAGATAAAAGTATGCAAGTAGTCCAAATAGAACCACAGACGCAACAAAATAGGGCCACTTGCTGAGTATTTTGGAAATAATCAACCGCAAATCAATCATTTCTGAAGCCATTTCCTGTTTCATAACTCAAATTATTTGTTTAGTGTGTTATTAAGGGCAAATACATCTTAATTGTTATTAACGGCGTTGTAAATTAACGCTCCAGTAGATAATGCACTAATGATTAAACTAGCAATAGTTACATTCGCGAGGTTGGACCTCTGATTTTTTAACTCTAAAGGTGGAATATATATTGCATCATTAGGTTGCATATAGTAATATTTAGAATTTAAAATATTCGAGTCAGTTATATCCAGTGTTACTACTTCCGATCCACTGGGGGTTTGACGAATCAATCGTATATTCCTCCGATCTGCAAACTCCCGCATATCTCCCGCCAGCGCTAAAGCTTCTAACAGGTTCGCCTGATTATTAAATACGAAATAATATCCCGGTTGATTCACTTCACCTAAAATGGATATCTTGAAGCTTACTAGTGTAACAAATACACTAGGACTAATTAGCTTTTCCTCTGCTAAAGATCTAATATCAGATCTCAATTCGTCAACAGTTCTGCCTGCAGCTTTTACTTCTCCCAGACCTGGTAGTTGTATGAATCCATTTTTACCAATGGTAAAACCATTTACATACAATGCTTGGTTATTAAAATTGTTAAAGTTATTTTCAGCCTCTTTATTTACAAGTGCTGCCTCATCTGCATTTCTAGTCTTCACCCTTACAGATAGTACATCTTGAGGCTGAAGGCGATATTCCTGATTTTGATTCTTGTACAATTGAGGAGATTGCTTTGTATTACTGAGATTCTGGAAATACACTTGTTCCTGGTTGGAAATGCAGGAGCTGAGAGATAATACTGCAAGGATAAAAAGGCAATATCTAATGTTCATGGATATATAGAGACAATTTTTGTTAAAAATATTTACCAGATGCTTAAAAGAAGCTTTGGTTTTAAGGGAAAAACACTTGTAATGTACCATATAGAGCAAGATCTTGTTATTTGTTAAGTTATGAACGGACAATTTTTTTTGGTGAACAGTTGGGACAGGAGATAAACATCCCTTCTATTTAATTACCAGATGGAATAAACTCTTTGATATTAAATATTTTATCATTTGTTGTGTCATCAATTTTCTCCCTTCTGAACTTTTCCACCAGTCTCGATGATACAATTTATGTCTTAATGCGATAGCACCTATCGCAATATCCGAACCGAGTGTATGTCTGTACATATTATAACTCCTTCGGGTATGTGCAGCCTGAGAGTATACATTTACAGAATGAATGTTTGCGTTCTTTTTATTTATCCATTTAGCTACAGTCTCTGCATTCCTATATGTTCTGGACCCATGATTTTCCTTACGCAGCAATTGAATAATGCGTTCTTTGGGTATTCCCATCTCTTCCAGCAAACAAGCTGTAAATTCCGTTTGCTTAGTAAATTGCCTCTCCTCTGAATAGACGAGATTAAAGTTACGAAAACCATAAATAACCGTATTGTTGAAAGGACTCAATATTCGATTATTAATTTTCAAATTATATACCCATATTTCGCGCTTTTTGGGATACATCCAGCTAGTATAGGCATTGGACATTTTGATAGAGACGGATTCAATAGGTAAATTACTTGTTAAGGTGGGAAAATGATACGTTTTGGGTGTTCCATTAACGAATGTTTCCCCAACAACGCTTCCATTGACGCTAACCTCCAGCTTTCCCCATCCCTTTGCAACATAAGTTCCTGCTGCTTTAATCTCAACAGAATCACTGTAAATCTCCTCATTGTAGAGGACTCCCGGATGAAAGGTGAGCCCAGGGGTCCTTTGCTTACCCAATGTAAAATAGTTGTGGTTGCGCTCTCCACCTACCAGAATTACTTGTGATTCTGGTGAGGATTTGAGTTGGGATACTATCGTGCTTAGGGCATAATGCGGTATCCATGCTTCTATAACAACGGCATCAGGTTGTTCAATAGGTATATGTGGAGCTAAATAATCATATGCTTTTGTTACGATGAGCCATAACATACCTGCAACTGTTAACATGGCTCCTCCTAGGATAAGTATAACCCTTCGGATATGTGTGTGATTTACTACTTGCTGGAAAAAAAATTGCATACGTTAAACGGATGTACTAATATACTCAGATCCAAATTGTTGGCAGGTCCTAAGTTAGGGGTTTTATAAAAATAAGCCGATATTATCTGGGTCAATTATATATATTTGCACTTGAAATGCGGTTCACTAAAAGCAATCAGGAAAAGTTACATGCCATTTTTAAAAGCCTGGAATTCACTATTAGATATGAAAAAGGTACTTTCCAGGGTGGCTATTGTATTGTCAAAGCACAACGTGTAATTATTATTAACAAATTCTATCCGCTGGAAAGTAAGATTAACACATTGGTGGAGATTTTAAAAGAAATTGAGATCGATCCACAATTGTTAAGCGCTGAACAGCAGACTTTTATAGAAAAAATCAACCAGACATCTTGAAGTTTATTTTTACAGGAACGGGAACTTCTCAGGGAGTGCCTGTAATAGGTTGTGATTGTGATGTCTGTACTTCTACAGACCCCAGGGACCGAAGACTTAGGACCTCGGGAATTCTTCAGGTAGATGGACTAAATATCGTATTTGATACCGGTCCTGATTTTCGTCAGCAAATGCTTACACACCATATACATGTATTGGATGGTATTGTGTATACCCATCAGCACAAAGACCACACAGCCGGCCTGGACGACATTAGAGCATATAATTTTCGCCTGAAGAGAAAGATGAAAATATTTGCAAATGATCTTACAATCAATCACTTGCGTAAAGAATATTACTACATCTTCGAGAATAGCGACTATCCTGCGCTACCTCAGTTAGATATCCATCACATTGATGGACATACGCCATTTGAAATTGGCAATACGACATTTACTCCTATACCGGTATTGCATGGGAAACTCCCTGTTTTAGGATTTCGGGTCGGTAATTTTGCGTATATCACAGATGCCAGTTATATCCCACCGAGTTCAATGAACATGCTTAGGGAATTGGATGTGCTAATCCTGAATGCGCTTCGAAAACAGGATCATCGTTCACATTTCACACTTCCCGGAGCTATTGAGATAGTTAATACACTTCAACCTAGACATGCATATTTTACCCATATCAGTCATGTTATGGGTAAGCATCAACAAGTAGAGGAAGAAGATATCCCTGAGGGAATGCATTTAGCATATGATGGTCTGGTATTGGAAATTCTTGAATGACCCTAGCTTTCTACGATCTCTTTCCAGACTTTACTGAATACCCTTGCTATATCAGTAGCTACTAGTCCTTCCATACCCTGTTCATTGGCAATAGCATCTCCTGCTTTTCCATGGAGGTATACCCCTAAAGGCACAGCAATGTCTGGTTCATAGCCTTGGGAGATCAAAGCACCTAAGATCCCGCTGAGTATGTCTCCAGAGCCACCTGTTGCCATACCAGGATTACCGGAGGTATTGATATAGGTCTTTCCATCAGGAAGCGCTACAATAGTACCTGCTCCTTTAAGAAGCAAAATACAAGGGTTGTCCTGTACGAATGACTCTGTGAATTCTAATCGCTTTTCACTGACAGGCTCTTCAATGAGCCTTCTCAGCTCTCCAGGATGGGGGGTTAATATAGTCTGTGGAGTGAGATACGTCTCAAAGGCCTCTGTTTGTGATAACAAATTAATGGCATCTGCATCGAGTATCACAGGTATATCGATATCAGGAAGAATGTGTTCCAGAAAGCTAAGGGTTTCAGGATGTGTGCCCATCCCTGGCCCTATAATTACTGCTGATTTTCCCTTGAGCAATTCCTTGGTGATCTCTACGTGTTCTAACGTTACGTGCGTGGTGTCTGAGGAACCCACCGATCGACACATAGCCTCTGGCACTAAGGCATAAACGGCTTCACGACATAGATGCGGACACAATATGCTGACCAAGCCTGCCCCCGCCTTTAGTGCCGAATAACCCGTCATCGCTATGGCACCAGACATGTATGCACTTCCACCTATGACCAATACGTGGCCATAGGTACCTTTATGTCCATCCAGTTCTCTCTTTCGATAGTGATTGCGTACAAATTCTTCATCCAGCAGAGATCTACTTATTCCCAATCTGTGAATTACAGAAGGCCATATACCTATATCCAGAACATGTATAGAACCGCATTCTGAAGCAGCGGGCGTTATATAGTGGCATATTTTAGGTAATTGGAAAGTCAAAGTGTGATCTGCCTGCAAAACAGAATTGATCATCTGCCCTGTATTGGCATTAAGTCCACTGGGTAAATCCACTGCCACGATGGGAAATGATTTCTGGCGCCAGTAGCTAATCATGGAAGCGATTGGGTCTCTCAGTTGTGCATCAATCCCCGTTCCCAACAGTGCATCGATTACGACGGGTGGATGTGAATCGTCCAGAATACGTTCGCTATGTTGAGCTTCCCAAATGCCCCATGCTATAGGTAAATGCCGCATTATTCTGAATTGGATCTCGGCATCTCCCTGAAAACGGTCTGCATCGTGGGAAAAATATACTTGTACATGCTTACCCTTGAGGTGGAGATAGCGTGCAATGACAAGACCGTCTCCTCCATTATTTCCCGGTCCAGCCAGTACGATAAAATCCACTTGTTGAGGATATAATTCTAGTAGTTTTTCCGCAGCTAATTTTCCTGCTTGCTCCATCAATATTATTCCGGGATACTCCATATCATGAATTTGTATCTGGTCGGCATCTCGTATTTGTGTCGCATTGGCAATAAGCATGATGTAAATGTTTATATCCAAGATAACTAAAAGCAAGAAACAATTTATAGCTGGATCATTTATATACAATTATCGTTATGGATAAGTGGACGAACTAAATTCTCAATAAGTGCGGAATTAATTCCGCACTTATTGAAATTGAAAAGCCATTATAGCTAGTATTTATTTTGCAAAATAATATTGTCTAACCACTTAATATGGCGGGAATTTACATTCATATACCTTTCTGTAAACAGGCATGTACCTATTGTGACTTTCATTTTATCACTTCGTTAAAAAGAAAAAAAGAGATGGTAGCTGCAATAGCTCAAGAGGTTTCAATGAGGAAGAATTTCTTTGGTAAGTCTGAAAGTATTTCATCTATATACTTTGGAGGAGGCACACCTAGCATATTAGATCTTACATCTCTTGGGTATATTCTGGATCATTTACATGAAAATTTTGACATACATGAAAATGCTGAAATTACGCTAGAAGCTAATCCCGACGATTTGGTTCCACAAAAACTAGAAGGACTGTCTAAATTGGGATTTAATCGGTTGAGCATTGGAATACAATCTCTGATTGATTCAGAACTTCAATGGATGAATCGATCGCATACAGCAGAGGAAGCGTTAAAATGTATTACATATGCTAAAGAAGCGGGATTTACCAATATGTCAGTTGATGTCATATTTGGTACACCATACGCTACCCTAGAAACCTTGAGTGCCTTGCTTTCGAGTATAATACAGCTAAAGGTACCCCATATATCAGTATATGCACTCACTGTTGAAGAGAAGACCGTACTGGCCTATTGGTTAGCCCATGATCGCATATCTCTGCCTGAAGATGATGTATTTGAAAGACAATTTTTATTGGTACATGAAATCCTTACCCATCATGGGTACAACCATTATGAATTGTCTAACTATGCACTTCCAGGCATGCAAGCTGTGCATAACTCATCTTATTGGAAAGGTCAGCCCTATTTGGGAATAGGACCTTCTGCCCATGCTTATGATGGTATACATCGTATGGCTAATGTTTCAAATAATAGTAAATATATACAGGCTCTTTCATTGGGAAACCTGGCAATAGATTATCAGGAGGAGCTTTCTTCCAAGGACAGATACCATGAGTACATCATGACTCAACTTCGTAAATCCGAGGGATTGGATACACAGTTTGTTCAGCAGACATTTGGTGTTGAATTGGAGGGATCTTATCAAAAGGAACTAAATGAATGGATAACAAAAGGGTATATGCGACGACTGGGTCATCAACTAACGCTTACTCCTAAAGGATGGATCACCAGTGATGCAATTATCCGAACCCTATTTATATGATGTAAATACCAAAGAAATGCTTTACTTCCATATTACATCAGGATGAAAACTGGTGTACTGAAAGCCACTTACATCATCTGATGATCCGTCCTTACTGCTTGACCCATAAGGCATTTTCCAGTGAATATAACAAGCCATTAGGGTCGCTATGATGAATCCGTAAGATACCTTTTACTTTAATTTTACGGGTAGTGTAAGGAATGGGCTGCTGAGCACGAATTTCAGCAACGGTTTCTGGACCTGCAGCACCACAGAAAAAGCATGATGAAATAGGAAATGATGAAAGAACAAAATGGCGGGAAGCTTCTTTTGTTTTCAACGGATATATGAAACCAGATAGCGTGATTTCCGAATTTTCTAACCTGAGAATTTCATCAGAGAATACAGGTTTGGGACCGTTATAACCTCTAGAGATAAACTGAGGACTTTCAAACTGTACTTCAGACAGTATCTCCCATGTAGTTTGGCTCCGAGCAGTTGCTATGGATACCATACTGGCTATCAATAAACCCAGTAATTTATAATTATTTTTCATAGCTAGTCTGTAAGTGAATCCCCAAAAAAAACACATCAATACTATTATAGTCAATTCCATTGGTTCTTGAAGAACAAGTTTCAAGGATTTATTTCATCAAAACTATAAGAATAAGATGAAATTTAGATGAACTAATGTTTAAAAACTGGCGTTAATACTCTCTTATAGAAGACGATAGTTTGACGGTTTTTGAAAATAGATGTAAGAATTTTGCGGTTTTTGAATAAAAAAGATCTTTTATAATAGATTTCCTATTACAAAGATCAACATCTGCTTCGAAGTTTCGAATAATATGTTACTCCTTTGTAGCTATATATCCGATGGATGGATGAGTATGTGGGCTTTCATAAATGCCATTTATTATAGCTAAATGTGTTCAATTGCTACTTCCCTTTTTGAGAAGAAAAATGTAATTATATGGGTTCAAGGGAACGTTTCATTCTCCATGCTCTTACCCTAGCTACGAGTTCATTATAGCTGAGGATACCTTTTTCAACCCCCTGCGATTTCAAATAAGAGTCATAAACTCGTCTATTCATCTCTGGGAAGAAATCTGGGTATTTACTGTATACATTGCGTATTTCATTTAGATCTGCAATGATCCCTTCTGGTAAATTATCATATATGCGTTCAAAAGCACCTCGATCTAGCAGGCGAAGTTGTCGCATAGTATATCGCCAGTATGCAAGTCTTCCTGAGTATTTTATTGCAGGGTCAGTAGATTGCTCAGTAGCGAGAAACGCCCAGAAATTAGCACTACCTTCATCTCCGATTCCCAAACCATGAGAAAGTTCGTGAGCAAGTGTGAAAGGTCTCACTACTGGAGGGAGTGCTGAATCGATATGGCCTTCCCCAACAAAAGGTATGTAAATACCCGTTGCACCTAATCGCATCAGTAATCCTTCCGGATGTAGTCGTCGGCCCCTTACCCTTCCTGGAGTAGGATACTTCCAGTCTCTGAGGGCCTTGACAAGCTGAGATCTCATATGAAGTTCCAGGTTATCGGGAAGATGAGTAGGGGACAAAGGGTCTGAATCGATATTAGGTATTTGTGCTCGGGATTCAATCACCCAGCCTGTAGCTAATTGTGCCTCTGAATAGATGGCAGCACTGTCTGGCGATCTTAACGTTAATCCTAATTGGACTTCTACAGGAACCCGATGGTAATTGAATCCCCATAAAAATTGAAATAAAGTAAAAATGCCACTTATCAGAGCTAAGAGTGAAATAAGCATACTACCTAGCCTGTACCTCCATCGTACTTGCTGATAGTTTCTAAGCGTAATTATCAACTTTCTGGATACCCATACAATTAAGATGGGAAGTATCAGGTAGAGAATTGGGAAAGGAAGCCAGCCCAACGTGTAATCCCAGACATTTCTTATAAGTACAAAAATTCCTCTGGAATATACAATCTCGGTAAAGTTGGGGTTGAGTTTGAATAAATAATTGATAATCAATGTGATAAGCCCTGCTCCAATCCACAACCATCTGCGGTCTAATTTAGGGAATCCCATCAATCTACCTACGCTCGTTTCTTGTCTACTCATTTCTCAGGACTAAAAATTGCCTTTATAGTGTTTCGTTAATAAGATAAAATCTTGAAAACTTAATTGTTCCGCTCTAAGCGGATATAGTTGGTCCAAATTTTCAAAATATTCAAACTCTAAGCCTTTGAGCGCATTTTTAAGTGTTTTGCGTCGTTGGTTAAAGGCTCGTTTTACCACAAATTTAAACTGGTTGAACGCAATATCTGGAGTGGTGGGCTTTCGTTTCAAATAGATCACTCCACTCGTAACTTTGGGGGGAGGAGAAAAGACTTTGGGGGAAACACTAAACAGATACTTCATATCGAAATATGCTCCTAGCAAGACACTTAATATTCCATAAGTTTTATTTCCCTTTTCGGCACAAATGCGTTCTGCTACCTCTTTCTGTATCATGAAAACACCTTCCTGTATATATGCAATGTTTTCCAGAAGTTTAAAAAAAATGGGAGAACTAATATAGTATGGAAGGTTTCCCACAAAAAAGCTGTCTTCAGGAATATCTTTTTCTATATCCCATTTAAGAATATCTGTGAGTTTGATCTGGAGTCTTGTTGCGTCAAATTTCTTCCGTAAAAAATTAGCGGCTTCCGGGTCTATCTCAATCAACCATAAATTGGGAAATGATTCCATTAAAAACTGCGTCAATATACCCTGTCCTGGACCAATTTCCACAACAGTATCTTCACCTGCAGCTGTAAGTGAGTTTACAATCTTTTGAGCAATCATCTTATCCTTAAGAAAATGCTGTCCCAAATATTTTTTAGGTGTAACCTTGTGCATGATGTAACTTTTTGCAAGACTGATCGCACTTACTATTAAAAATCAGGAAGTTTTCAATCTCATATGCAACCTCAGGATGCAAGTACAGAAAAGCAAGTGGCATTCATGGAACTTTACGAACCTATTCACGATCGGTTTGTAAGATTCTGTCAGACTCGAATGCACAATTCAGATGAGACACAGGATCTCATCAATGAGACTATCCTAAGAGCATATGAAAACTTTGAAAAGTTACGAAATAAAGATGCGTTTCTGCATTATCTTTTCGGGATTGCTACAAGAATTCGATACAACCAATATCGGAGGGAAAAATTTAAGGGAGCATATCAAGAGGAAAAACATATGTATATCCCAGATATGCATAGTAGACCGGATGAGAAGGCTGATATTTACTTTTTGTATAAAGCCTTGGAGCAACTACCTGAAAAACAGAAGGAAGCCATTATACTTTTTGAGATCTCTGGTTTTTCAATTAAGGAAATTCAAGTGATTCAAGATAGCAAGGCCTCTGCGGTAAAAGCCAGATTGAGCAGGGGAAGAAAAAAATTGACTAAGATTCTAGGTGAATCGACATATTTGAATAATAATGTAATGCTATGAAAATGCAATTTAAAAGAGCAAGGATGATTTTTGAAAATATTAACTATAGATAAATATGTCTCACTGTTTTAGCGAATATTCCGAATTATCTTCTATTTAATATTGGGTTGATATGATCGAAAAAGATGAAGAAAAATATTTAAACCAGCTGTTTGAAGAGGCTAGAAATATGCCCTTGGCAGTTTCAAAGGCCGATGTCAAACGCCTGATCAACAGCATAGATAAACAGGCATCAAGAGAAACAAATATACTTTCTTTGATACCCATTATTAATTTTTGTTCTCAGTATAAACGAATTGTTACTGTTGCAGCAGGAATTGTGCTGATAATAGGGTTAGGGTTTTTTTATCATCGATTGACAGCTAACCGTATCCCTCTGGATAAGTTTAGCGAGGAGCATGCCAATAAACACGGAGATGAAGATCTCATGTTTACGCTTCTCGACAGTGGCCGGGTAAATGACCTTTCCCATTTTGATTCCGCTAAGACAAGCTTTTTAACCAAAGACAATGAATATCAAAATATCCTGTGTTTTGATGCAAACACTTATACGAGTAGCTGTGAAATTAATATTGATCTTTGTGTACGCAAGCCCGAAGAGATGAATCTATTACTTGCTAATGTGAAAGGTGATAGTATCATGCATCTGCTTTCCTCAATCACCCAACGCGTACAAGATTCCTCATATAAATTTGACTTGTGTATGCTGAGTGCAGGAGATTATCAGGTTGTACTCGAAACTTGTGGAGGGCAGCGGTATTCACAGAGAATTACGTTGAATTGATAAGAAGTTATATCATAGCAAAGGGACCTAGATTGCAAAAGGCCCCTTTGTTTTCTACAGCCTGTCAGGCATCATTTCCAAGTATGTCCACGCTTCGTTGAATAAATGCTGTAAGTTCTTTACCCTCAAGCATGTTTTGAGATAATAATGCTAAGTCCAACAGTTGTTTTGCCATGTCTTTGTTGTCTTCCTGATCTACCATTTTTTGCACTAAAGGATGTTGTGCATTGACTACCACGTTGACAGTATCAGGCATTTCGCCGAAAGTAGTCATTCCTCCTCCCAACGCTGCCATATCCTTCATTCTTCTCATAAATTCAGGCCTTGTAATGAGTACCGGAAATTCTTCTTTGCCCATACGCTCCAACTGCACATTCATTTCTGGAGAAGGTAATACACCCACAAATGCAGCCTTGATTTTGTTTTCCTGCTCATCTGTAAGAAGAATACCTTCGTCTTTTTGCTCCTCTTCCTTTGGAATTAATTTATCGACGGTATCACTATCTACTCTTACCCATCGTGTATCTTCATTTTTTCGCTCTATTAATCCTACGAAATGACTATCGAGGATATCGCCTAAGTACAATACTTCGTATCCTCTTTTGGATGCACTATTGATGTACATATCCTGACTCTTTTTGTCTGTTGCATACAACACAACGAGTTTTCCATCCTTGTCTTTATGATTCTCATCTATATGAGATTTGACCTCTTCCAATGTCAGTAATTTGCCATCCATGTTTTCATACAAAGCAAAATCATGCGCCTTCTCTTCAAATTTGTCATCGGTCATCATACCATACTTCACAAATACAGAAATGTCTTTCCATTTTTCCTCATACTTTTCCCGGCTTTCCTTGAACAGTTCGTTGAGTTTATCCCCCACTTTTTTGGTGATATAATTGCTAATTCTTCTAACATTGGAATCGCTTTGCAAATAACTTCTCGAAACGTTGAGAGGAATGTCCGGAGAATCGATCACTCCTTGTAACAACATTAAATATTCAGGAACTATCTCCTGGACATCGTCTGTGATAAATACTTGTCGGGAATAAAGCTGTATTTTGTTCCTGCGAGGATCGATATCTTTACGAATTTTCGGAAAATATAGAATTCCTGTGAGATTAAATGGGTAATCTACATTGAGATGGATCCAAAATAAGGGTTCTTCTGTTAAGGGATAAAGTTTATTAAACAGTTCCTTGTAATCCTCGTCCTCGAGTTCGGTAGGAGCCTTTCGCCAAATAGGATCAGTATCATTGATTTGCTCGTCTTTTAGGAAGATGGGAATAGGAAGGAATCTACAATATTTATCGAGGATGTTTCTGATTCGCAATTCTTCCAGGAATTCATCTGCATCTTCTGCTACATGGAGTATAATGTCGGTACCTCTTTGGTCGCGTGTGGTCTCTTCCAGTGTATAACTGGTAGTCCCATCGCAGGTCCATCTTACAGCAGGTTCTTCTTCCTGGTAAGACTTGGTTATGACTTCTACTTCTTTCGCAACCATAAATGCGGAATAAAAACCCAGTCCGAATTTCCCAATGATCTCTCCTGATTCGGTGGCATCCTTATACTTTTTGATAAATTCTTCCGCACCGGAGAAAGCAACCTGATTCAGATACTTCTTTACTTCTTCGGCACTCATACCTACTCCATGGTCGCTAACCTTTATCGTACGATTTTCTTTGTCTACATCAATTTTGACATTCAGATCTCCAAGCTCTCCTTGAAACTCTCCTCTAGTTGATAAAAAGCGTATTTTCTGGGAGGCGTCAATCGAGTTGGAGATCAATTCTCTCAAGAAAATCTCCTGATCGGCATATAGCGACTTTTTAATGATCGGAAAGATATTTTCCGTGCTGACTGATATATTACCTTTTTCCATAATCATAAAAAGTATGAGGGTTGTAAATTTACTATCTTAGTTTGTAGTTAATGATTCGTTAAGATTATTTGGTAACAAGTGTTGTTTGGAATATTCAGACAATCAACAACAAATATTAGAGGGTAAAAATAAGCAGATATATGCAAAAATCTGAAACGCTTTTTTCGCGGATGAAGCAAGCACTGTTTCACGATGAGCAACAGTCTTTAAAAAAGTTCTCAGATGAGCTGGATAACATCCAGCTTGAGCTGGAAAAGTTACAATCCAAATCGGACCAACAAGTTGCTAAAGAGGAGTTGGAAGCTTTTTTTGGAAGTAAAGTGGAATATTTGAAAGAAAATTTTCCGGATTTATTTGGAGATTATGTAACTCAAGCTATTAAGATACAGATTAAGGATTCTCAGCAAGAAGTAATTGATGCCCTATATCCTATCATGGGGAAACTCATAAGCAAGTATATACGCGTAGAAATCGAAAAACTAAGTCAGCGTATAGATGCTCAATTAGATAAGGCATTTTCATTAGAAGGACTGTGGCTGAGATTAAAAGCTTTTTTCTCAGGAGTCAAATACGAAGAGATTGTTCTTCGCAATTCAAGTGTAGTAAGCCTGGAAGAAATATTTCTGATTGCCGAAGGAAGTGGATTGCTGTTGGGCAAATATTCTAGGACTCAGCTTATTGATTCCGATATAGTTGCTGGCATGCTTACGGGAATAAAAAACTTTATTTCCGACGCCTTTCAAAAAGATCAACAAAATTTGGATACCCTTATTTATGACGATTATGAGATTGTTGTTTTCAACTTTCAGACTTTCTACATTGCTTGTGTGCTTAAAGGGCAGCTTCTTGCACATGTTAAAGCGAAGCTGCAGGAAGCTGTTATGGAGTTTTGCTCACATAATACCATCACTACCCGGAAAACTGTCAACACAGAAATCTACGAACAGTATTCCAATGAATTAAAACAGCACTTTTATGGGTTCAACAAAATGGATAAGTAAAAAAATCGTTGTAGTAGGAAGTCACGCTGTGGGTAAGACTTCGCTTATCAGTAGATACGTATATAGAAAATTCCCACAAAATTATTTGACGACCATTGGACTGAAGGTTGATAAAAAGACCTTAAATAAAGATGAGTATGAACTAGATATGATCATATGGGATATTGCTGGTCAGGATGATATCATGAATATTCCTCCCTATTATCTCAATGGATGTAGTGGTGTGATTTATGTTGTGGATATAAGTAGAGCAATAACTTATCAAAATATTGAGACCCAATTGGGTTTTTTACGTCGTATAATAGGAGCAAAAACAGACATTGTAATAGCAGCCAATAAGTCTGATCTTTTGCCTCAAGAGAAATCCTTGTCCATCGTTGAAAACATGACCCCTAAACCAGATGTTACCACCAGTGCAAAACTAGGGCATCATGTAGATTATTTATTTGAAATTTTAGCAGAAAAACTGATTAATCGTGAGTCCCAAAGCACATAACTTAATGATACCATCTCACAGAACACAAGTAATCATTTTTGAGCGGGACGGGAGAACGTTGGATTCCTGTCATACACTATTTAATGTCAGTGAATGGATAGGGAATTCCCTATACAGCATAGAGCCTTGCCTGGGGAGTATGGGTACAATTATTGTAAACCTAGAAACTGATCAGGATCCCATTCATCTTCCTGGTGTAGAAAGGTGGATAGATGGAGATAGAAGGTACACTGATTATTACATATATGCCAATCCAGAAAATACAAACACATTGGTATGGTTAATAGTAGATTTGACAATGGAATATCGTGACTTGAAGAAAGTACAGCAAAAAAGGAATGAGTTGTTACTAACACTGGAATCTATAGCAAATTGAAACTCCTGTCTATTTCGAAATATCTGCTTTACCCCTTTGCCTGCATGTACGGGGCTATAATATGGATCAGGAATACATTATATAATAGGAGGGTCTTTAATATATACCATGCACCTATTCCAGTTATTTCCATTGGAAATATAACACTTGGAGGAACAGGTAAAACTCCTTTAGCTGAATATATTCTTGCTTTTTATTACGCTAACAATATACGTGCAGCTTATCTCAGCAGAGGATATGGGAGAAGTACAAAAGGATTTCTATGGGTAAAGCCTTTGGAGGGAAATGCCCAAGATTATGGAGATGAAGCACTCCAGGTAGCGATGAAGTTTCAAATGCTTCCTGTGGCTGTTTGCGAAGATCGAGAAGAGGGAATACAGCAGATTCTTGCAGTACATTCCACAGATGTTATTGTGCTGGATGATGCATTTCAACATAGAAAAGTACATAGGAACTTGGACCTATTGGTCATTGATGCCAACCGACTCCCAGCCTATGACCATCTCTTGCCAGTAGGTAGATTGCGTGAGCCCTATCCTAATATTCGAAGAGCAGATATGATCATTGTCAATAAACTTACTGCTCGTAAACAGATATATGAAGTAGCCTTACAATTAGCATCATTTAATAAGCCTCTTGCTTTTGCCACTCCTGTTATGAAAGAAATAAAATCTTTTTGGGAAGCTGATGATAAAAAGTCGGAGATGTATTCTCGGGCTGTAGTCTTCTCTGGATTAGGAAATAATGATTTCTTTCTTCAACAAGTACTTGATATGGAAATTATAGTTGAAACGCACTTTTTTTTTAGAGATCATCATTTGTACACAGAGAATGATATAAAGGGAATTGTTCAAAAGTATCGGGAATATGCTTCAAATCAAGATGATTCTATGTGTATTTTAACTACAGAAAAAGATTTTTCCAGAATGAAATCGCTTTCGTGGATTGAAGCGTTTCGATCACTCCCTTTTTGTTATGTTCCTATATCGCTGGAGTTTTGGGAAGGTAAAGAAATTTTTTGTCAAACGTTGAAAAGCATTTCAACTCAATAATAGGAATACTACAAAGTACTATCGTAAATGCGTTGGAAATTTCCGTAAATTTGTCGTTGATAATGTTAATTCCACATTAAGGATATGGAGAAAAAACTGAAGGAAGCTTTTGACTACATTCGAAAAATGTATGTACATCAGCCAGAAATAGGCATCGTATTAGGAACAGGGTTGGGGGGGTTGGTAAGAAAAATAGAGGTGGATAACAGCATCCCCTATAATTTTATTCCACACTTTCCTATTTCTACGGTAGAATCTCATTTTGGTAGATTGATATTTGGTAAGGTTGGTACTCAGAATGTAGTAGCTATGGAGGGGAGATTTCATTATTACGAGGGGTACTCCATGCGCGATATTACTTTTCCTATACGCATAATGAAAATGCTTGGTATTCATACCTTGTTTATCTCTAATGCAGCAGGGGGACTTAATCCCACCTATCGAAAAGGGGATCTCATGATCCTGGATGATCATATCAATTTACAATCGGAAAACCCGTTAGCAGGCCCTAACTTGGAAGCATTTGGGCCAAGGTTTCCCGACATGAGTGCGCCTTACGATCCATTGTTGATCAAACGTGCGTTGGTAATAGCAAAAGAACAAGAATATACACTGCATAAAGGGATCTACGTTGCCGTCAATGGACCCAATTTGGAAACCCGCGCTGAATATCGTTATCTCAGGATGATAGGTGCTGATGTAGTGGGAATGTCTACAGTGCCTGAAGTAATTGTGGCCAGGCATATGGGAGTTAGGGTATGTGCAATTTCAGTCATTACTGATGAATGCATTCCTGATAAATTAACTCCTTTTGATCTTAATGATGTCCTGGCTGTGGCAAAGTTAGCTGAATCGAAATTGACAGATATACTTTGTCAACTTATTTTATCTTGTAATGAAACCGTAGAAATAGATTGATACAACCGAATGAGCATAGGTTGACTACTATATCAGTCAAAAGGATTGTTTATGTGTCTAACTGATCGAAGATGTAACATTCGAATACAGATCTTACTACTCATCCTAACAATGAGTGCATCTTTTGTAATGGCACAATTTCCCACTACCAATCCGGATACAAGAGAGTATGGCAATCAACTGGGGTTTGGGAACCAACTCGATAGCTTGGAAAACGATTCTTTGCTAGAAGACATTGAGATTAAGCCTGATGTACGAACTGTCAACCCCCAGGAATTGTATTCGAATCGTGCGTACATCACGCCACATGTCTATAATTTTGCTCAAACACACTATTGGAATGAACTGGATATGGTAGATGGATTTATTTATTCACTGGGTCAGATTGGTAAACCCTATGCGGCATATTCATACGGACTGAGCGATCGTTTTGATCCTACACTACCTTACTGGAGAAATCCTATCTTTGAAAGATACAATGTATACATATTTAATGGACAGTATCAAATCCCTTACTACGATACAAAAACCCCCTATGTAAATGCGAAATATGCACAAGCTTCGCGCGGCATGCAAAGAGTAGATGTAACCGTCTCCAGAAATATTATCGATAGGTGGAATGTGTCTTTTCTATATCAAGGTAGGCAATCTCAAGGTGCGTATCTACAGTTTAATACCAACCACACCAATCTTTTCGCTTCTACGTATTACACGACTAAGAACAAAAAATATCATCTCTTTGGGAATTGGTCTTACAATGAATTAGATGATGATTTATTTGGGGGAGTAGTACGACCCTCTTCGAGTTTTTCTTCTGGAGATGCCAGCGAAATATTAATGGATGATGGAGAGAGTATTGGAGAATTTTTCGATAAAGATGAAGAAAACCTGATATCAAGTGCAGGTAATCTCAAAAAGTTTGTGAGACAGGTTACAGTAGATCAATACTATCACCTGATAAAACCTCCCGATAGCATCCAGGCGCCTCATACACTTACTGTGAGAGGATTAGTTCATGCAGAATGGGCTGATCATCATTTTGATGATCCACAGATCAATATATCAAAATTATCCCAGCATGCGATTCCCGTGTATCCTACCCGTGATACTAGTTTTTCCAAAATAGATGAATCATTTAAAAGCAGTTATCTGAATGTGTTAGGAGGGGTAAGTTATATTTTAGACACGGAATTGGATATTCGTACACAAGGATCAATTGCCTATAGTAGTACAAGCCTGGTCCAAGATACGCTTAATGAGCAAACCCTGACACGATTTGACATACAGGGGGAAGCTACCATTAGCCTTAAATGGGGAGAGGCTCATGCTGGATTTCATCAACGGGTATCCAATTTGTATAACCCTCAAAATCTACTGGAAGCAGGAGTGAAGTTCTTTCCTTTTAATTATGAGAAAAAGGATGATCGTGTAGCAATTAATGAAAGAGAATGGGAGATTGATTCAGAAGATTCTACCAGAGCCTATAGATACAATTCCCCATTGGTGTTGAGTATGAATTATAGAAAATGGGGGCAAAATCCTTCCTTATTTCAAACGCATTATCAGCCTAGAGAAGGTAATGCGTATCAACCTCAATCTGATTTGAAAAACCAACAATTCAATCAGTGGATAGGACGCGCTGAATGGCAACATCAATCCCTCATCAGAAACGGTGATACACTATTGCCTACCTTTTATTTTGCTGAAATCTTTGCTTCACGTGTAGGGAATATGATTTATTACGATCAACAGATGAATGTTTTGCAGGCTGATGATAATACCTCTCTTTCTTGGTTTGGGGTAAGGATGGGGGGAAGAACCAGGATGTTTGACAAATTTTACTTAGAATCTGAGGTTACATTACAAAGAGGTACTACTAATGCAGAAGACGATTTTGCGTTTTATGCAGAAAATCTACCTCAATTGTGGGGAAGATCCTCTTTTTATTACGACAATAGAAATATATCAATTGCTGCGATCCTGAGGATAGGTATAGAAATCACCTATTTCACCAATTATATGGGATTTACGATGGATATGACAAGTCAGGAATTCTTTCCAACTCCTTATGAAGTATCAGGGTATCCTCGGGCGGATGCATTTTTTGCTACCCAAGTCAAAGGAGCAGATATATTTTTCAAATTCACTCATGTAAATGAAGGATTGCTAAGGGGAGGATATTATACCACTCCATTTTACCCCATGTTAGAAAGTACATTTAGTTTGGGGATTAATTGGTCTTTTTACAATTGATTACCGAGGAACTTCAATCTGAGAGATAATCCGCTGGATGACTTCCTCAGTGGTTATCCCTTCCATCTCTTTCTCTGGTGTGAGAATAATTCTATGGTTGAGTACTGGAATTGCCACTGATTGTATGTCGTCTGGCAAAACGAAATCTCGTCCTCTGATGGCCGCCAGTGCTTTAGAGGCTGTCATAATATATAGTGAAGCACGTGGGGACGCTCCTAAGTACAGATCCTTGTGATTTCGGGTTTTTTGTACTACGCTTACTATATAGGAAATGAGGGGGGCTTCAATATGGATTTTATGTACAAGGTCTTGAAAGTGAATAATATCTGTAGGAGATAAGACCTGTTGTACTATACTTATGTCATTGTAACTATGATTGCGATTGTGGGCACGAGATAGGATTTGTGCCTCTTCTTCTTCTGAAGGATAACCCATCTTTAGTTTAAATAAAAATCGGTCGAGTTGTGCTTCAGGTAATCGATAAGTCCCCTCTTGTTCGATAGGGTTTTGAGTGGCGATGACAATGAAAGGAGGCGAGAGAATATGCGTGAAGCCATCAACTGTAATTTGTCGCTCTTCCATGGACTCAAATAAGGCCGCTTGGGTTTTGGCAGGAGCACGATTGATCTCGTCTATCAGTATGACATTGGAAAAGATAGGCCCAAAGGTAAACTCGAACTCACCCTTTTGTGCATTGTATACAGAAGTACCCAGCACATCGGAAGGCATGAGATCTGGAGTAAACTGGATTCTCGAGAAAGAAACAGTTAAAGTACGTGCAATGAGTTTGGCTGTTAATGTTTTGGCAACTCCTGGAACTCCTTCCAACAATATGTGTCCATTCGAAAGTAGCGCAACGATCAGGAGTTCTATCATCTGATCCTGTCCCACAATAATTTTGTGTATCTCCCTCTTTAGGGTGTTGATGTTTTCCCTAAAGCTATGAAGGTCTGTTCGCTGATTAAAAAAATCAGATGAGGTATCTGAAGGCTCGCCGGTGTATTCAATTGACATGTGTACAAATTTGGATGATAGCAACTAAATATATTGCTATCATCCATAAAACAATTAAAAATTTCCTTCTAGATCAATAGCAGTTGCCAATCGCTGTATAGCTACGATATATGCGGCAATCCGCATAGAGCAATTATATCTTTCGTGGGCATCGTATACACTTTCAAAGGCTTCTCTCAGTATCGGGCGGGTCTTGTTCCAAATCTCTTCTTCTGGATAATAATGTCCTCTACGGTTTTGTACCCATTCCAGATAGGAAACAACTACCCCTCCAGAATTGGCTAATATATCAGGAACAATAAATATCCCCTTTGCATCCAACATCTCATCTGCTCCGGAAGAGACAGGGCCGTTTGCACCTTCTACGATGATCTTTGCCTTTACTTCTTCTGCATTGTGTTTTGTTATCACATTTTCAATAGCTGCGGGAATTAAGATGTCAACATCCATGGTAATCAGCTCTTCATTGGTAACCTTTTGGCAACCTTTAAAACCAGACAAACTACCATTATCCTTTACATATTCAACGGCTTGATCTAAATTCACTCCATCGGGGTTATAGTACCCGCCGGTATGGTCACTTATTGCTATGATATTGAGCCCTTCATCTTTGAGTAATTTTGAGGCCCAACTTCCGACGTTTCCAAAACCTTGAATAGCGACAGTACATTCTTCTTTTTTCCATCCTAATTTTTCCAATGCATGAAGTGTAGACCGCATGACACCCCATCCGGTTGCTGGAATCCTTCCTAATGACCCACCCAAATCCAGAGGTTTACCCGTGACGACACCAGGAGTATATCCATAAATGCGTGAATATTCGTGGAAAATCCATGCCATTTCACGATAGCTGGTTCCCATATCAGGAGCAGGGATATCAGATCCTTCTCCAAATACGTCTTTTAAGGCTCTTGTATATGCTCGGGTGATCCGTTCTAATTCATCAACACTTCTCACCTTTGGGTTTAGCGTTACACCACCTTTAGCGCCTCCATAGGGAAGTTTTACCAACGCAGCTTTGAATGTCATCCATCCAGCTAATGCTTTTACTTCATCAAGGTCAACAAATGGAGCGTATCTTATTCCTCCCTTAGAAGGACCCAATACAGTAGAGTGTACTACGCGATAGCCTTCAAAGACTCTGGTAGTACCATCATCAAGTTTTACAGGTAAATTGACGATCATGACTCTTTCTGGAGCACTCATGATGTCTCGATAACGCTGGTCTAAATTTATTATGTTGGCGGCTTCAGTAAAACGAGCCATAAGCGAATCATAGGCTGAAATTTTGGGCTGGTTTTTCTGAATAGTTGCTTCAGTGATATTTGCCATAATATATATTTTGAGAGTATTTAACTCTAAAATATACCTTCAGGTTTCATTTTTCCTAAGTGAAATTTATAATACCGAAATGCTGCAACATCGACAAGATTTTGTTACATTTTTAGCAATTTATATGAGTATGTAATAAAAATATAGGAATGGCATAGACAGCATAAATCCATCGAAACGGTCTAACATTCCTCCATGACCTGGAAGAATCCTACCCGAATCTTTCAAATCCATGCTTCGCTTAAATAATGATTCAACGAGATCTCCCAGTTGGCTAAAGACGGCGATTATTCCAGCAACAATCAGCCAGTTGAATTCTGGAATTCTAGAGATAGGCCAAGTGAAGTACAAAATCACACCTGCAATCATACAGCAAATGGCGCCGCCAATGGCACCCTCCCAGGTTTTCTTGGGGCTAACACGGGGAAATAGTGCGTGGCGCCCTATCCCTTTTCCTATAAAAAAAGCGCTGGTATCCAGCGCCCAGGTTAAAATGAGGATTCCCAATGGAATCCTAAAATCATAAGTTGTCGGATCGTCGGAAACAGACATTTTATAGTACAGAATGAGTGGGATCAGGCAATAGAAAAACCCCAATAATAGAAGACCGATTTGTACAGGTGGGGTTTTTTCATTTTTATAGAAGAGAAACAGAATTTCTAACACGGGCAGGATGATCATCATACCTCCAATAAGAATTACATCTGTAGAGGAAAAAAGAATCAATACCCATATACAAGCACCCGCTATCAGTACAGGTAATTGATACTGTCTTCGAGAAAGTTTCATCCCTACTAGAAACTCCCAGAGACTTATCATAGACACCACTACTCCAAACAGCCAAAGACCCTGGTATGTAAATCGAATCGCACCCACTACGATTGCTCCCCCTACAACACCTGTGATGATTCGTACAATAATATTATTCATATATCCAGTGTCTTTTGGTTCCTTTCCATGGCGAATGCACCAAATTTCATAAATAATTCATTATTAATCGATTGTGATAAAAATATTTACACATTGGATCGATGTAAGCTTCTGATTTCTAGCTATTGATAAATTTGTTGCGATTACGCTGGTTCCTGGCTTGCTGGAAATATAATATGAATAATCCGATTACACCAACAAAAGCTCCAATCATCCAATACCAGGAAATGTCTTGTGGATTGGACTCGATGATGCTCTCTGGGTCTAAGTCATTGCGTGCTGCTTGATAAAGGCTGCTTATGCTAATCGTGTTAAAAAGAAAATGTCCCAAAATAGCTGGAAAAATACTTCCTGCGCCATATGCAATATACCCCAGCATGGCTCCTAGTAACAAGCGGGAGAAGAATCCATAAAATTGAAAGTGAACTGCACTGAATATCAGGGCAGCAGTCCATATTCCCAAGTGTATACCATATTTTGATAAAGTATTTTGTATGAATCCTCTAAAAAATAATTCTTCGGTAATAGCTGGAATTAGCGCAAATACTAACAAATTAGTCAGGAAGGTATAAGGATTGTTATCGTAAAGTAGTCCAATAAGTATTTTTTGTTGTTTTATTTCTGAAGAATGAATCCATTCTTCCCAATCTGCTAAGAAATGTGGTAAGCTAAAACTTGTTGAATCAAAGGTAGTTAACTGTACAATTGGTAGGGAACATACAATAATTGGTACAGTTAGTGCGTAAAATACGATATTTATATTTCTATGTAGTAGAAGTTCATCTTTGACATTACCCAATAAAATGCCCATGAGTATGGATGCCAGACCCCAGGTGAGAAGTTGTGAAATCGCTTGTAGTAATCTTAGGATGCGTTTTTCAGAAGGTTGAGTAATTGAACCGTTGACGATTTCTAACAAAGAATCGTATGGAATTCCATACACTGAGCTTACAATCGAAAACAGTAACTGTAAAAGTACAGTTGATAGTATTACATACAGAAAAAGACCTGTAAACAGTGAGAAAATGGGATTTTTCTTGCAGATTTGGGATAGTGTTTGTAAGAATGTACGATCCATTGTTCAATTTATACGTAAATTTGCTACAATAACAAGATATGGTAAAAATTGGAAACATTAGGGTGGGGGAATTTCCACTTCTACTGGCTCCGATGGAAGATGTGAGCGATCCACCCTTTCGAATCATTTGCAAAGAAATGGGGGCAGATGTGGTATATACTGAGTTTATTAGCTCAGAGGGTTTGATTCGAGATGCAGAGAAAAGTCTCGAAAAACTAGATATATACGATGCAGAACGTCCTGTCGGGATACAAATTTTTGGTCACGATATCCAGTCTATGAAAGATTGTACTATCCTTGTGGAACGAGCAGAGCCAGAAATTATTGATATTAATTACGGTTGTCCAGTTAAGAAAGTGGCATGCAAAGGGGCCGGAGCAGGGATTTTACAGGATATCCCTAAAATGGTGCAAATGACACGGGATATTGTGAATACTACTCATCTACCTGTTACAGTAAAGACACGACTAGGATGGGATGAACACACCATCAAAATCGTTGAAGTTGCGCTCAGGTTACAAGATGTAGGAATAAAGGCCTTAACGATTCACGGTAGAACTCGTAAACAAATGTATAAGGGTTCTGCGGATTGGACGCTTATAGGTGAGATCGCCGATCATCCAGACATTGAAATCCCCATTTTTGGAAATGGTGATGTGGATTCGCCTCAAAAGGCTCATGAAATGCGTGTAAAGTATCCTGTGGATGGTATAATGATCGGTAGAGCTTCTATAGGTAATCCCTGGATATTTAAAGAGATTAAACACTATTTTCAAACGGGTAATCAACTTCCTCCTCCTGATATTTCCGAAAAGGTAAGTGTGTGTAGAAGGCATTTGCTTCACGAGGTTGAGTGGAAAGACGAATTGCAAGGGATAAGAGAAATGAGAAGACATTATGCCAATTACTTTAAAGCTATATCTGGTATTAAAGCATACAGACAAAAACTTTGTACTTCGGAAGATCTTCGGGAAATTTTGAGTATTTTGCAGCAAATTGAAGAAAATTTTAGAAATAAGGAAAGCATTCACAATAACCTAAATTCAAACAGTATGGGGTAATAGTTTTACTTTTTTATTCAAGCTTAATTTCTTTAACTTATGCATTCCTACATTTCATGTATAAACTCAACCAATAATAAAATGTCACAACTTTCTAGGCGCATCTTCACACTATTAGGGCTGACTATCGCCTACTTAACTACGGCTGTAGCGCAATCAGGGGTGGATATTACGCAATTAGTTGCGGATACGAAGACATTTGCCTTTGACGATAAAGAAACCACTGTTAAGGGGTATATCTACGCGCAGATGGATAAGGAAACCGCTTGTTGTGGTTCTGATAGAATTTATCTCGAAGTACGGATCCATCCCTCAGGGTATGTGATTGATGCCAAAACTTTGACAGGTAAAAATGATTGTTTCAAAAGTTCTGCTATAGATATAGTTAAAAACATAAAATGGGATGCTGAAGATTTCAAGGGTACTAAACCCGTATATTTTGAAATACGTCCTGATATTAACTGTAGTGGAAATAAAAGCAATGAATATTCTCAAATAGCAATTGTTAATAATGAGCTGTTGGATGAAAATGGTGATCCCAAAGATCCAGAAGCAGGGAAGACTATTTATCTCGGTGATGCAGGCGGTGAACAAGAAGCTTCTCAAGGGGAGACTTCTGAAGAAGATTTAGCGTCAAGCGAAAGCACAGATGCTACAAATACAAATGAAGAAATGACTGAGATGGAAAAGCCAGATAATGCAGAAGAAACTGAATCGCAGACAGTTATGGAAGACGAGGAAACTGAAGGAAATAATGTAGATGAAAACCCAGAAGAGGAGGAAATCGATGAATCTGGAAACGACGAAAAAGTAGCTGAAAACGAAACGTCTGAACCTGCTTCAAATGAAGAGGAAATGCCATCCCAAACCATTGCAGATGCGTCTAACGATAGCGAGCCCGTAACCGAGCCCGAATCAACAAATGCTGAAAATACGCAGGATAAAAGTTCTAATAGTCAACCCATACTTATTGCAGCAAATGAATCTAATGATGGCCCCGTGAATGATGTTGCTGAATCAGTTGAAGAAATGGGGGCTAGAGAAAGTGTTGCTACAGTGGATACTCCACCTACAACAGCAGAAAGACAAGAAACTGAAGAAGAGAAGGCTCGTAAGGATGCCGAAATACAACAACTCCAAACTCAGCTCGAAGAGCTGAGAGCTAAAGAGGAAGCGTTACAAGATCGCGAAAAAAGGCGTCAGGAATATCAGCAGAGAAGGAGAGAAGCACTGGAAGAACGAAGAAGACAAATGCAACAACAGCAAAATGAACAGGAAGATCCTTTCCAAAATCAAAATGAGGAAGATCCCTTTTCTGGCGAAGGTGATGAAGGAACAACTGCTTCTATGGGAGAACAGGATCGCAATCAGGAAGAACTCGATAAATTATCCCAAGAGTTATCAGAAATTGAATCTCGCAAGCGTGAATTACAGGAATCGCGTAAAAGAGATGCAGAAGAAATTAGATCCTTTATTCAGAATAGACTGCGTATAGAAGAAGAAATCCGCAGAAAAGAAGAAGAAATTACGCGTAACCGAGAGCAAGAAGAATTAGATCGCATGGCGGAAGATATGCGTAAACTGGAAGATGATAAGCGTGAATTAGAAGGGGAAATGCAACGATTGATGGATGAAATTCAACGTCTACAAGATGAAATGAATAAAAAAGTAGCTGAGTTGGAAAGACAGGAGATGGAAATTCAGCGGCTAAATACAAATCTCGCTCAGCGTGAAAATGAGATAAATCGACAAAGAGCACTTCGCGAGCAACAACTCAATCAGGAATTGGCCATGAAAGAACAACAGGCAAACCTGGAAATGATGGGATTGACGGGGGCTAGTGTTCCTTCGACTACCAGAAACCCTAGTACTCCTATGATCAATATTGATCCAAGGCTGCTTCAAGAGGCTGATACATCTGCTGCTGCCAGGCAGTATGTAAATCAAATCATGCAAATGCAGGAACAAATTCAATATTATCAAAATCAGCTCCAAAACATGCAGAGTCCTAATACCGTACCTGGAACGCAAAGTTACGGTACTACACAACCTGGTGGAGTATCTTCAACTACTGGAATCCCAGGAGATGCCAAAAGAGCAGACCAAGATCAATCCTGGCAGAATATTGATTACAATGCACCAAGTGGTCAAAGTTCCCCTGCTCAAGGTAATGTAGGAGTAAGAAGACCTACTGGTCAAGCTGGTACAGGATACGACCCCGTTTATGGTTACAGCCCCGATACTTCTCATGCTTCTACTTATAAAAACGTTGCAGGACCCAGATTTACGAATCTCCAGTATGGTACGGGTTCAGAAGCGATGAATAGATATATTAGCGATCAATTGCGCAATAATGGCATTTGTGGAGGTGTAAAGGCCTTTGCAGAGTTAACAGTTAATGGCCAGGGTCAGGTGATAAAAGTTCGACCAGTAAAAGCAAACACTACACAGGTCTTGATCACATTACCCGCAGTACTTAACGGATTGACTTTTATGCCTACATACTCCAATATCCCTCAAAGAATAAATCTTGAATTTGAGACGAATATCAGATGCGGAGGAACTACCGGGCCAACTACAGGCGGACAATTTAGTCCAAGCTTGAGCAACCCTACTTCGAATTAAGATACAATTCTCGATAAGAATTATTAACATATTACGCCCCGGTATATAATCATACCGGGGTATTTTTTTTTTGATAGAAAAGACGACTGACCACGGACGACAGAAAATTTGTCAATCACTAAATAGTGCTACGCTTTAACAATATAACAATACATCAACACAACAATACATCAACACAACAATACATTAACACAACAATACATTAACACAACAATACATTAACACAACAATTCATAAATTAAACAATAATCACAATGACATCTTCTTAAATATAAACTCCGGAATATTCCG
>CAZZEC010000024.1:0-50963 GCA_964652565.1 uncultured Bacteroidia bacterium | reverse complement strand
TTTTTCTACCAAATGTAGGAATAAACTGTATTTAAACGCTTTATATGTTTCATATTATCTCGTTCATATAAAAACTTCCACTTTTGGCAAGTTTTTTGTTATAAATAGTTAGCAGCCCATTCAGCCTAAAAAAATAATTCTAAAATGTAATAAAATTACTAAATTAAAAGGGTATTTTTTTATATGATTTAGATGATTTTAATATATTTATTGTAATTTACCAACATGAAATTAGTTGTGATATAGGTAAAAGTTTTACAAATGTAATAAAATGGATGCATCAACTGTATTTTACAGAAAAAACAAGACAGATGAGTGTTTTTACAGGGTAATGCCCGATCGTAATTCTGTCGAGGTTGTACTTGCTTTTCATGATAGTTACAAGTCCATTAAGCAGATTAGGTGTAATCAACTATTCATCGAAGAATTGATGGACGAACTGGAAACGATTGATCAGTATACATATGAATGTGTAAAAAATTATGTAAAGTGTATGACTGCACTCAGAAAACATGATTCGGAAGCTTACCGCCCTTCAGGTAGCCATAATTAACAGGTCATACGTAATTTATCAAAATTTTTTAATATGTTGATCTAATAAACGTCAGCATATTATGCCACAACCCTCTACTGCTCAAGAGACAGAGCAAATACGTCAGTTTCTCAGTAACATACATCTACCAACCCCCCAAGAGATATACAATCAGATCCTATCAGCAGGCTATATTGGACAAGATCATGCTGTAAAAGCAACTGCCTTGATGGCCTATCGCCACGTAAACAGGCTCAACAAAATATTTCTTGATCAAATTCCTACAGCGCAACTCCCCAAAAAAGATAACTACTTATTCATGGGTCCAACTGGTTGTGGAAAGACCTATTTGGTCGAATTATTATTTAGAGAAATTCTTACATTCCCTACTGTTCTCATAGATATCACTGCTTATTCAGAGACAGGATATGTTGGTCAGGATGCAGTAGGTATGCTCACCAGGCTTTTATATGCGGCAAATCGCAATAAAGCCTTGGCTTCTATAGGAGTAATATGTATAGATGAGTTTGATAAATTATCTTCCGGAAAAAATAATGCCGTCTTCTCTGGTGCCGGGACAACCAAAGATGTAAGTGGACTTGGTGTCCAAAGAGAATTATTGAAAATGCTGGAAGGAGGAATCGTGGATGTACCTTTGGACCTAAATCATTCTACATATGGTAAAAGGGTCTCCTTAGATACAACGCAACTATCTTTTATTGCTTGTGGAGCTTTCTCAGGATTTAAGCGTTTAGTAGAAAGTTCTAAGCATAGCATCGGATTTGGTAAACATTCCCATACTGATGAAATAGCTGTTTCTTTAGATAGAACTGATTTGGAGAAAGTAGCATACTTTGAAGCATATGGATTGATGCCAGAATTGATCGGAAGATTTTCTAGAATTATTCCCTTCCGCGCACTCAATAAAGAGGAGTTGAAAAATATTCTCGAGAAAAATACTTTAGAACAGTATCGGAAGGAATTGGCACTTGAAAATGTTTCACTCATCATAGATCCAAGAATTATGGATCAAATTGTAGAAGACGCTATAAAAAGAGAAACTGGTGCGCGAGCGCTACATTATGCATTGAACGAATATTTGGAAAATGCACTGTTTGAGTTGTATTCTTCTCCATTCAAACCAAACCAAATACAGTTAAAGCTCAAGAATGGTGTGATAAATTGGGAATTTTCATAATTTCAACATTACAAACTATGATATATAAATATGATGAACTACATGTTTCTCTCACTCGCTGTTGTTTCACAGGTAGTAGCAACTATGGCTCTAAAACCTGCACAAGGTTTCACTAAACTTTGGCCTTCAATGTTGGTTTTGGGAGGGTTTGTATTCGCATTCTATTTTCTTTCCCAAGCGGTAAAAACAATGTCTGTAAGTGTGGCCTATGCTACATGGGCCGGATTTGGGATCATATCGCTCTCTATATTGAGTATGCTATTCCAAAATAAATTTGACATCCCAGCACTTGTAGGTGTTGCATTAATTGTAGCAGGTGTCATCATCATTCACGTATTTTCCGGAACTATTCCCAGTAATTAGGATTGGGTACCAGAAAATTCATCACTTATTGTACTCTTTTCATGATTGCTACTTTCGTCAGCCTCATGATCCATATTATATGTACTGGTAGCTTTATTCTGTTTTTTCTTTACAGACTTGCCTACTAGTTGATTGATAATTGACTTAAGCTCGTAAAAGGGCTTATCAACCAATTTTCTGGCTAGTATGGAAGGTTTTATCTGCCTTCCTTTTTTGCCCGTATAAACATATATGAACTCTGCTCCAAGTAATAGAATCTGAGAAGAATAATATACCCACAACAGCAAAATAACAATCGATCCAGCAGCTCCATAGGTACTTCCTACATTACTTTCGCTTATATACCACCCTATTAGCACCTTCCCTATATTGAATAATACAGCTGTAAACAATGCTCCTAGCAACACATCGCCCCAACTGGGATACGCATCCGCTAAAAATTTAAAAATCATCGCAAAAGTCAGTGTCACTATCAGCAGACCTATAACTGCATCGATACCATAAGCGATATAAAACATGAGTTCTATTTGATCCGCAAACGCTCCAATTTCATCCGAAAAACTATTCAAAAAATCTCTTACCTGCTCTCCAAACCTTTCCATTACCGATTTTAATGCTACAATGACTGTATGCAATACCATAGAAACCAAGAGTATAAACCCCAATGTGAGGACCATGGTGAAGGACAATAATCTGTCAAATACTGTTTTGATAAAGCTCCCTTTCCGAATTTCTCCCCGTAATTTCCAAACGGAATTCAATGAATCTCTCAGAGAATAAAATACTCCAGAGGCTCCGAATATCAAGGTACCCACACTTAACAACGTAGCCCAAAATGAATTACTGTCTTTGGCAATACTATCCATCATTTGACTGACCTGAACTGCCGTTTGATGATTCAGGTTCATTTCAATTTGATTGAGTACTTGTTCTCTAACCATTGATTCACCAAAAGCAACTCCAGCAAGCCTTATCACGATAATTAATACTGCTGGTAATGAAAATAACGTATAATAAGCAATAGCTGCCCCATGTCGAAAGGCCTTATCACGACTGTATTCTTTAAAAGTATCCCTTATCAACTCATAGCTGAATTTCAACCACTCTTTAGAATATAAAATTATGTTCTTCATTAGTCTATGCTTCACTATTAACTCACCAATACTTAAGATTTCAATTTTTATACGTATTTTACGAAAACGCACGCATAGCTGTTATTAATCGTTCTGTCTCTTCCATAGAATGTGCAGGGAAATTAGCAATGCGTATCTGTTTTCCTTTCATTTTTCCATATCCATTCCCAATAACCAAACCTTGTGAACTAAGATAATCAATTAATTCCTGTGATCCCGCAGGTATGTCTGCCACTATAACCGTTTGAGATCGAAACTTTTCATTCTTTACAAAAGGGCTCCAAGCGGCATGCTTTTCAAAAAACTGATATAGTAAGCTGGCTTTTTGGTCGGTTTCCTTTCGTACGTTTTCCACCCCTTTTTTCAACAATGACTCACACACCTTTCCCAATAAGAATATATTCAACATATTGGGGGTTTCTACGGTCTGATTTTTCACATATTTTTCGTATTGAGCCGTAAAGCTATGATAAGTACCTAAACTCTTACCCTGAGCTTCTCGTTCTCGGGCGCGCTCCAGGCAAGCTTTATTTATTATCAACACCCCCAATCCAGCTGGTAACCCAAAACACTTCTGGACAGAAAAATACACAGCATCAACTTTAGTCCAGTCCCAATTTGTATAAGGTGCAGATGAAACCGTGTCTACTGTCATGAGGGCTTGAGGATGACTTTCACTGATTGAATATATCAATTGAGGAGGTACCATCACCCCTGTACTCGTCTCATTATGCGTAAAATTAATCATCTCCATTTCAGAAGGTATTTGTACCTTGCTGATATCAAATCCTTCCCCCCAATTTACCTTTTCCTGGCCTGGAGAAAGTTGTAAACTGATAGATGCCTGATAAAACCTTTGGGAGAAACTCCCATTGACAAAATGAAAGCTGTACTGATCTACGAGATTCTGCAACAATCGCTCCCATATCTCTGTAGCAGAAGCATGAAAGAAGATATAATGATCATCTTGAAGATTAAACAACCCTCTCAACCCTTCCATGGTATGCGCATGGATACGTTGGTAAGCTTTACTTCTATGAGAAATTGAGGGGACTTGCTGATCCAGCGCTTCTTTGATATAGGACGAGATATCGGGATAAGTTTGGGAAGGTCCAGGCGTAAAAAATGTTTTCATAAATCTAATTAAACGTAACTAAACTAATATCACATACTTTCATCTCTAGGTACGTGAATTGTGTCTCCAATACACAATACTGCTGAGAAAAATTTTGCATTACAAGCTACTTTGTTCTCAGTAGCTGATCAACCTTTCATATGAATGATAAAGCTTTAGATCAGATAAAATGTTATCTTGCAACCAGCATTTATGAAGCTTCTGCTGATAACATCTCGTTTTCCATACCCATTGGAAAAAGGCGATAAACTAAGAGTCTATCATCAATTACGAATATTATCTGAGAAACATGATATCGTCCTCGTTGCATTAAGCGACCATCCTGTACAGGATGTACACTATCGTGAGATAGAGCAATACTGCCAGCGCATATATCTATTTAGACTTCATACACCAGGTATCATCTGGGCAATTTGCAAAGCTTTATTTCAATTTGTTCCATTTCAAGTCGCCTATTTTTTCAGATCTAGTATTCAAAAACGGATTTTTCATATCATACAAGAAGAAAAACCTGACCACATCTACTGCCAGCTTATCAGGATGGCTAAATACCTCACTCAACATTCGCCTCCCAAAACCCTAGATTATATGGATGCATTTTCAACGGGTATGTTGAGAAGGGCTAATCTGGAAAAGGGCCTAAAACGATGGTTTTTTCTCATAGAAGCAGCAAGGGTAAAAAGGTATGAAAAAAAGATTTACCCATTTTTTGATCATCATGTTATCATTTCTCAAACCGATGGTAAAGAATTACAAAGCTCAGAGATACCCTCTCTCACTATTATCCCTAATGGAGTAGATACTCAATTTTTTCGTGCTGAAGATCCCCAAGTGAAGGAATTACATGAAGTGTTTTTTGTAGGTAATATGCAATACTTCCCAAATATTCAGGCAGTGCTGTATTTAGTCGAAAGAATAATGCCGATTGTTTGGAAAGAAAGACCTCACATAAAGGTATTGATCGCAGGAGCCAACCCTGAGCCGGAAGTTGTTGCACTCAATCGTATGGAGAATGTACAGGTTACGGGTTGGATGGATGATATTAGGGCTGCTTATCAGTCGGGGGCAATTTTCGTAGCGCCATTATTTTCTGGAAGCGGTCAACAGAATAAAATTCTTGAAGCTATGGCTATGGAGAAGTTAGTCATAACTACCTCTCTGGTAAATGAGGGTATCAAAGCTAAGCCTGAATATCACTTGCACATCGCAAACGATCCTGCCTCTTTTGCCTCGTGTATCTTGCAAGTATTATCCGATCGACAAACAATTTCTGAAATGGGAAATAACGCCAGAAAATTTGTAGTAGACACCTATACCTGGGATCGCGCTGTAGGTAAGTTAGAAGCGTTATTTACTCGTTAATGAGAAAAAGATGTGGTCCAACTATTTTCATTCCAGACCTCATTTATAAATATAAACATCTAATACGATATGGATAAAAAGGAACTTTTATCGACATTTCAGTTTTGAAACGTGGTATGTATATTTACATAATCTATCAATATCAACACTTGACTTCAAAATGAGTTATATATATTAAATCAAATATTGTAATCACTGGATATGAACCTAGCCTTTACTAAACCATTCATTACAAGTCCAATTTTTACGTGTTTTAGCATTCTATTCTTCAACATTTCTTATGCTCAATTGCCTGAAAATTTTAACGATCAGGCTGTGAGTGCTGGATGGAATCAAGCTATAGGGCTTACTTTTGACGACTTAGGAAGAATGTATGTCTGGGAAAAGGGCGGAATGGTTCATATTGTTGAAGAGGGTGTTCGTCTGCCTGAGCCTTTGATAGATATTCGGGAAGAAGTAGGAAATTGGCGGGATCACGGCCTCCTGGGATTTACGCTTCACCCTAATTTTCTTAATAATGGATATTTTTATTTGTTGTATGCTGTAGATCGACATCATCTGTTATATCATGAAACAGATCAATATAGTCCTGATAGTAGCGTTCAGTTCCAGGCATCCATTGGTAGACTTACAAGATATACCGCAGATCCTCAAAGCAATTTCAGCACAGTTGTTGAAGGAAGCAGAAAGGTATTAATTGGTGAAACAAAAGACACCGGATTTCCACTTTTACATGAATCACATGGTTTGGGAAGTGTTGCATTTGGAGAAGATGGTACACTGCTTATTTCGTGTGGAGATGCAGCCAGTTACCTCGAAGTAGATATTGGCATGGGCCTTGATACAGGAACTTACTCTACTCAAGCATTACATGATGGAATTCTTGCACCTGAAGAGAATGTTGGAACATTTCGTGCGCAATCGCTTCAATCCTTAAATGGAAAGATCCTCCGTATAGACCCTCTTACTGGCGATGGTATTCCAAGTAATCCATTTTATGACACCGAAGACCCCAGATCTCCTCAGTCCAGAATATGGGCATTGGGATTTAGAAACCCTTTTCGCTTCGTAGTAAAGCCAGGAACAGGCGCGCACACTCCAGAAGAAGGTAATCCTGGAACACTCTATATTGGCGATGTAGGATGGGCTGCGTGGGAAGAGCTCAACATAGCGGATGCGCCTGGGATGAACTTTGGATGGCCTATGTATGAGGGGATAAGAAATAATTGGTCATATCTATCACGTCCTGTACCCAACTTTGCTGCGCCTATCAACTCAGAAGCAAATGGTCCTGCATGTGATCATGAATATTTTCACTTTCAGGATTTATTTTGGCAACCAAGACAAGATCTATCACCTTCATATACACATCCCTGTGATGAGTCCATAGAAATCCCGGCTGAAATCCCACGATTTGTGCATACGCCACCACATATCATGTGGAGCAATCAGTGGATAGAAATCTTTGGCGCTTATATACCCGCATTTGATTCTACTGGGCATTTGGAGGGATCACTGATTGGAAACGCTGATTCCCCGGTAAAAGGTCGTCCTTTTGCAGGAGGATCATCTATCGCCGGTACTTTTTATCAAGGCGAGAAGTATCCTGAAGAATATCAAAATGCTTATTTTCATGCAGATCACGCATTCAATTGGATTAAACGGTTTTCATTTGATGAGTCTGAAACACTAACTGAAGTTGATGATTTGCATACCAATGCCTTAGATATCGTACATCTCGAGATGAATCATCGAGATGAATGTATCTATTATGTGTTCTATCCCAGTCGCATCAGAAAAATATGTTATGGGGGCAATATTCCTCCCACTGCTATCATTAACATTGACCAGCAATATGGACCCGGTCCGCTTGAAGTACAATTCTCTGGGGAAGAATCCCTGGACCCTGATGGAGATTCTCTCTTTTATTTCTGGGACTTTGGAGATGGAACTACAAGTACTCAAGCTAATCCTCAGCACATCTTTATCCAGGAAGGAACGGAGCCTCAAAAGTACGAGGTAACGCTTACCGTAAAAGATAGTGAGGGTGATAGTACGATTGCTATACAAACAATCTCGCTTAATAACACGCCTCCTCAGGTAAATATCACTTCGATTATCGATAGTAGCTACTACGGTACGACAGAAGAATATTTTCTTCCCTTGGAAGCAGAAGTTTTTGATAGAGAGTTTGACGAAAGTGAGCTATTATATGAATGGCAAACCTTTCTCCATCACAACACCCATAATCACCCTGAACCTATTGATAATGCTCCTGTTACCACTACATTTATTACTCCAGTAGGTTGTGGCACAGAAGTATATTGGTACCGAATCAGATTGACTGTTACAGATCCAGCAGGACTCCAATCCACCGACGAGCGTATCTTATTCCCGGATTGTGGTCCCCCAGCAGCCACGTTAGAGCAGTTTACAGCTCAACCTATAGATGATTATGTCAAACTAGATTGGGTTACTGTTGCAGAGGAGAAAAACAAAACTATAGAAATTCAGCGAACGAATGTAGAAGGTGGAACATTTACTACTGTAGGTACCGTTGCTGGATTAGGCGATACTCGAAGTCCTCAAGCATATCTTTTCAATGATGAGAACCCCATTTATGGCTTGAATATCTATCGACTCAAGAGTATCAATGAATATGGCAGTTTTGTGTTATCAGAGGAAAGAGAAGTGGTTTTTCCAGGAGGAAACTTTGTCCAAATATATCCCAACCCAACTTCTGATAAGATTGAGGTCCAATTGTATCCTATCCAGTCTACGTTGACTACTTTCAGGTTAATTAATTCATTGGGTCAGACCCAAATCAGCCAATCCTGGACTCCAGAAAAGAGTGAACCTCTCGAGTTGGATGTTTCCTCGCTTTTACCTGGTGTCTATATATACGATATCTTGAGTGGAACCAGACATGAAACGGGTAAAGTACTGATCATTGAATAATTAAGCATACATATCCATTATAATTTATATTTCTATGGAAGAAGTTCCCAAAGGGTTTAGATCCGGATTTGTCAGTATCATAGGAAAACCAAATGCAGGAAAGTCGACATTAATCAATCGCCTTTTGGGAAGAAAATTGAGTATTATTACTCCCAAAGCACAGACTACCCGACATAGAATTTTTGGCATTGACTCAGGTGATGGTTATCAAATTGTATACTCAGATACGCCTGGGCTCATCAGGCCTAAATACCGTCTTCATCATTCTATGATGCAATCTGTCAACTTTGCAACAGAAGATGCTGATCTCATTGTACTACTCATAGCAGTCAATGAAACGTTTCCAGAAGAAGACCTGCTGAAACTTGCAGGGAAAACATCTATCCCTAAAATCTTAGTTATTAACAAAATAGATGCAGTATCTAAAAATGATGTATTCTTGCGTATGGCTGAATTACAGGATAAGGTAGATTTTGTAGAAGCCATTCCGATCTCTGCCCTTGAAGGCACAAATGTGAAAGAGTTAAAGCGTCTTATACTCGAATATTTACCAGAAGGCCCCCAATATTTTGATCCAGAACAAGTTTCCGATCGACCCGAACGTTTTTTTGTTTCCGAAATCATACGAGAGAAAATTTTTCTCAAGCTAAGACAAGAACTCCCTTATAGTACAGAAGTAGAAATTGAAGAATTCCAGGAAGCCCATAAAGAAGACCCCATAGCACGAATTCAGGCTACTATACACGTTGAAAGGCAATCGCAAAAAGGGATATTGATCGGGAAAAAAGGTAGTATGCTAAAACAAATTGGTACGGAAGCCAGAAAAGATATTGAAACATTTCTGGGAAGCAAAGTCTTTCTACAATTGTACGTCAGGGTTTCTGAAAACTGGAAAGATAGTCATAGCTATTTGAAAAATTTTGGGTATAATGAAGATTGATTTTCAATAGCTCTTAATATTCACCCCCCATTCTACCAAAGGTATAAGGGTCAAGAATCATTAGCTATCACATATGAAATCCATATGCTAGATCCTCTATTATTCATTCTTAACTAAACTAACATACACTATACAAACTCAAACACTTTTACTTATGAAAAAGCTTTTTCTGCTCATAGGGATGTTTGTGGCATGTACATCCATTGCACAGGAGACTTTCCCTATCAATGATGTCCAAGATCCCAGGCCTAAAGCCTATGCATTTACGAATGCAAACATCTATCAAGACCATGAAACTTTGTTACAGTCTGCAACACTCCTGATTCGTGATGGAAAGATTGAAAGTATTGGCAAGAATGTACGTATTCCCAATGGTTATGTCGAAATAGACCTGGATGGCAAATATATTTATCCTTCTTTGATTGATATGTATACTCATTATGGCATGCCAGAGGTGGAACGTCGTTCTGGAAATCCCTATTCAGGGAGAGAACAGATTCGATCGGATATATCTGGTGCCTATAATGCCAATGAAGCGATAAAATCACAATTTTCAGCTGCGGAAGCTTTTACATTGGATGCCAAGGCAGCCAAAGCTTGGAGAGATCTGGGATTTGGTACAGTGCTTACCTTTAGACCTGATGGGATCTCAAGAGGTTCTTCTGCAATTGTGACAGTAGGAGAAACGAATTCAAATGAAGAACTTATTCTCAGCGAAGTAGCCGCACACTATTCATTTGATAAGGGCAGTTCGTCTCAAGCGTACCCATCCTCTGCCATGGGATATATTGCACTTTTGAGGCAGACCTATCTGGATGCATCCTGGTATAAAGATCAATCTCCCAAACCATTTACTGACAAATCATTAGATGCGTGGTTAGGACTTCAAGATCTACCACAAATTTTTGAAGTAGGGAGTTGGAGTAGCTTATTAAGAGCAGATAAAGTGGGAGATGAATTTGGTATTCAATACATTATCAAAGGTGATGGCGATGAATACAAGCGAATTGACGAAGTAAAAGCCACACAAGCACCTATTATTGCACCCGTCAATTACCCTGAAGCCTATGATGTAGAAGATCCATTGGATGCCTATCATATATCACTAGCCAATATGAAGCATTGGGAATTGGCTCCTACCAATCTAGGAGTACTCGAGGCAAATGAAATTGAATTTGCTATCACATCTGAAGGATTAAAAAACAAGAAGGATTTCTGGAAACACGTCCGTAAAGCCATTCAGTATGGCTTATCTGAAGAGGCTGCACTCAAATCATTGACCTATACCCCGGCAAAATTACTTAGCATCCAGAATATAGTTGGTGATCTGTCTCCTGGAAAAATGGCCAATTTCATTATCTCTTCTGGCTCATTATTTGAAGATGATGCAATTATTTATGAAAACTGGGTTCAGGGGAAAAAGTACTCAATCCACAACATGGATCTGCCAAAAATTACCGGAACATATGTGTTGAACGTTGAAGATGAAAAATATGAGTTGGAAATAATGGGAAAGCCCAGAAAAGAAAAGGGTCAACTCAAGCTCAATGATACTACTGAAATCAAGGTATCGATCACATTGGAAGACGACGTCTTGACGATGGGAATAAAGGACAAAGATCTAGATTATAGATTATCCGGATGGTTGGAGGATAATAATCTTGTAGGGCGTGGACAAGATGAGGAGGGTAATTGGATAGACTGGACAGCAATCTATCAGGAAGCCCTTGAGACAGAATCATCTAAAGAAAGTGAAGACTTTGATCAAGACTTGGGGGAGATAATTTATCCATTTGTTGCCTATGGCACCTCCGAATTGCCTTCGCAGGAAAATATGCTGATCAAAAATGCAACGGTATGGACCATGGAGGAAGAGGGTAAATTGGAAAATGCAGATGTACTCGTAGAAAACGGCAAGATCAGCAAAGTAGGACAAAACCTCAATGCAAATGGAGCAACTGTAATTGATGGAACGGGAAAACATCTTACACCAGGTATTATTGATGAACATTCACATATAGCTGCTGCATCTATCAACGATGTGGCTACGAATTCATCTATGGTACGTATTAGCGATGTGATCGAGTCCGAGGATCAGGAGATTTACCGTGCACTATCTGGTGGAGTAACCGCCATCCAGATTCTTCACGGATCAGCCAATCCCATTGGTGGCCAGTCTGCATTAATAAAGCTGAGATGGGGACACGGTCCTGAAGCGTTAAAAATTGAGGATTCGGATGGATATATCAAATTTGCTTTGGGAGAAAATGTCAAACGATCCAGGAGTAGTCAATCTATCAGGTATCCACAAACTCGTATGGGGGTTGAACAAGTATATGTAGATGCATTTACCTCAGCGCTGGACTATGCCAAACAATGGGAAACTTACGAAGCGCTACCTGCTGCTGATAAAGCCAATACTCCCCAACCCAGAAAAGACCTCGTACACGAAACCATGCTAGAAATCCTAAGAGGAGAACGATTTATTTCTTGCCACTCTTATGTACAATCTGAGATAAATATGCTGATGAAGGTAGCAGAACGATTTGATTTTAGAATTAATACATTTACACACATTCTAGAGGGTTATAAAGTGGCAGATAAAATGGCTGAGCACGGAGTAGGAGGATCTACATTTTCAGATTGGTGGGCATATAAGTGGGAGGTGCGCTATGCAATCCCTTATAATGCAGCTATTATGCATCGAGAAGGAGTTGTAACCACGATAAACTCTGATGATGCGGAAATGATGCGCAGGCTAAATCAAGAGGCTGCTAAAAGTATCAAATATGGAGATGTCTCTGAAGAAGAAGCACTTGCAATGGTTACCATTAACTCTGCCAAGTTATTGCATCTAGAGGACAGAATGGGAAGTATTAAAGAAGGGAAAGAAGCTGACCTTGTACTCTGGTCAGATCATCCTCTTTCTATTTATGCCAGAGCAGAAAAGACCATAGTAGATGGGACTGTGTATTTTGATATCGAAGAAGATCAAAAACGCAAATACGAAATACAACTAGAGAGAGCCAGGCTCATACGAAAAATGAAAGATGCAAAATCCAACGGAGCCTCAACACAGATTGCTTCAAGATCCTATAAACACCATTGGGACTGTGAAGATGTACTCATTTTTAGAGAATAGACGATACATGCATCTAACCGGCACAATGTTCCATTTTATTCATTTCAACATATAACAATCTCATGAGATCAATATATATATTCTTATTATTTTTAACGCTTACTCCTGGTTTAATTTGGGGGCAGACACGTGTAATTCCAGCAGGCCCACAACAATCACCTATTTTACTCACAGGCGCTACCGCTCACTTAGGTAATGGTGAAGTGATCGAAAATGCTCAGATTGGGTTTGACAATGGCAAGCTCACCATTGTTGCACCAGCATCACAAACTGTTAATAAAGAGAATTATACAGTCATTGACCTGACAGACATGCATATCTACCCAGGGTTTATCTTACCCAATACTAATTTAGGCTTGGTAGAAGTTAGTTCTGTAAGAGCCACTGTTGATGATGAAGAACAAGGGGAGTTTAACCCGAATGTGAGGTCAATTATTGCTTATAATACTGATTCTGAAGTAATACCAACCTTGAGATTCAATGGTATACTCATGGCGCAGGTGGCACCTGATGGAGATGTAATTCCAGGTTCCTCCAGTATCGTACAGTTGGATGCCTGGAATTGGGAAGACGCAGCATATGTTACAGATAATGGTATACACCTCAACTGGCCAACCAAAATGATAGGTCCCAGATGGTGGATGGGAGAAACCCAAGGAAGAAAAAATGAGAATTATGAACCCATCGTACAAGAATTAAATATTATGCTTAAAGAGGCGAAGGCTTATGGTGAAGAATCTGACCCTGATAAAACCAACTTAAAACTCGAAGCATTACAAGGATTATTTAATGGAAGTAAAACATTGTTTATACATACAGATAATGCCAAGAGTATTATTTCTGCTGTAAAAATGGCAAAATTTTATAACATTGAAAGGTTAGCAATTGTAGGAGGATATGAAGCAATGCTTGTCAAAGATTTATTAATAGAGCATCAAATCCCTGTAATAGTAGGAAATGTGCATAGTCTTCCAGAAGAAGATCATGAAGATACAGTATATCCTTACAAACAAGCCGCTGAGCTTTATCAGGCAGGAATCATGTATTGCATAGGAGCGAATATAGGGATGACGGCGCGTACGAGAAATCTCCCTTTCCTGGCTGGGACAACAGTAGCATATGGTGTGCCTTACGAAAAAGCGGTACAATCCATTACCCTAAATACAGCTAAGATATTGGGAATTGACGATCGCACGGGTTCATTGGAAATAGGAAAAGATGCAACCCTGTTTGTTAGTGAAGGAGATGCACTAGATATGAGAACGAATAAATTACTACATGCATTTATTGAGGGGAGAGAGATTCAACTTGAGGCAAGGCAACAATTCCTCTATCAAAAATACTCTAACAAATTCGGTCATGATATAGACTAAAAAATGTAGGGACCCCCGCACAACCTAGGGGTCCCATATACTAACAATACACCGTGCAAATTGAGTGAACTAACAGATTAAGCAACAATCTACAATAAATGTTTACAAAAAGCCTGCCTTATTTTACAATTGATAAATAAATCGCCCCACTTTTCAATCAAACTGTACAATTTGTCAAACATAGATTACTCATAGTTCAAGATACTATACGGGCTAATTTCTTAGGAGTTGGGCAATTTATACATTTATATTATATTTATATCATCTGTCTTTCCGGGAAAAGTTCCAGCAAGCGATCAGGATGTTCAATGAGATACTTGGGCGTATGATTTTCCAGTAATTGTCGAGTATGGAATCCCCAAGTTACTGCAACAGCATCTACATGGACTTTATGGGCTGCATCTATATCTCTCCCTTCATCACCAATCATGACCATCTCAGTTTCATCTAATCGATAGGTTTTTTGTATTTCTTTTAATCTTTTCGCCTTACCAAAGATTGAATCCGGTGCATGAATGAACTCAAATAACTGAAGCCCGTACATGTCTAAAAATGCATTTACTCCTTCTTGGGTATTTGATGTCAATATTCCTAACATATACCCTCTTTGATGAAGGACTTTAAGGCTTTCAGGCATACCTGTAACAGGTGGAACTTGAGATAATCGAGTTTTAAAGTGTTCACGAGCCCTTCTCACCACTGATGGTAACTGCCACCAAGACATCCCAGACATTTTTACCAATTCGGGTATACTCTTTCCTCTCAATTCAATAAATTCCTCTTTGGTAACAGAACGAAATCCAAATTCTTTACTCAATTCATTGGCGATATCCACAGCAATTTCCAGGGTATCTGCTATGGTACCATCAAAATCAAATATGAGAAGTGTTTTCTCCATAGTAGGCTCATGCGTCAGCAAGATATGACCTTATTGCTAAATACCAAATCCCACTTACAACTTGGAGACTTTAAATTTGACATGCATATCGACCCTGAATTTCGGCGTTTATCGATGAACGTTCAACACATGAAGTATAATACTCGATCATTCATTGTTACCTTTGATAAAAGAAGTACAAATATGACCCCAATCATAGAATGTGTTCCCAATATTAGTGAAGGAAAAGACCTCAATGTCATTACATTAATCAGTAATTCAATAGAAAAATTTGATCGAACAACTCTCTTGCATGTAGATCGGGGAGAATCAGCCAACCGAACAGTATTTACGTTCGCGGGCCATCCCGATCAAGTAGTTGAAGCAGCCTACCAACTGATCGCTTTGACCAAACAACATATAGATATGACATTTCACTCCGGAATACACCCAAGAATGGGAGCAACAGATGTTTGCCCCATAATCCCCATTCAAGGGATTTCTATGGCTGAGACTGTTGCGTTATCGCATCAGCTAGCATTTCGTGTAGGAGAGGAACTGCAAATCCCTGTATATATGTATGAAAAATCTGCTATCAATCCTTTGCGCAAGAATCTAGCTACTATCCGTGCAGGTGAATACGAAGGCTTCACTACCAAGATATATCATAAGAGCTGGACTCCAGACTATGGTCCTACGAAATTTCAACCAACAACCGGGCAGACTGTGATTGGCGCAAGGAACTATTTGGTGGCATATAATGTCAACCTTAATACTAAAGATGTATCTATTGCCAAACGAATAGCTGAAGAGGTACGAGAAAGTGGAAGGATAGAAAAAAAAGAGGGACAGATCGTTAGAGACATGGAGGGCAATCCTGTGAGGATTCCTGGAAAACGTAAATATGTAAAAGCAATTGGATGGTACGTGCCCGAATTTCAATGTGCGCAAGTATCTACTAATCTGGTCAACATCCAAGTTACACCTCCACATATTGCTTTTGAAACCATTAAAGAAACTGCGCGTGCCTATGGAGTGAGTGTAACAGGCTCAGAGTTAGTTGGACTTATTCCTCTAGTCTGCCTGACAGAAGCGGGTAAGTATTATGCGGGTAATCATCCTCTCAATGAATCAGATGCAATAGCCTTAGCTATACAAGAATTAGGACTTTCTCAACTATCGCAGTTTGAACCCTCAAAACGAATAATAGAATACCTTCTTTAAATCTCCTCTGACATAAGTCATTAGTTATACTGCTTTTATCCAACAGTATATCCATAATAAGATCATTTAAGATAGGTGAGGTATGACCTAATTTAGAAGCACTATATCAACCACTATCAGTTATTAAACCTAATACAGTACACCAATGAACCAACGTATCTCTCTACAAGAAAACGTCAAATCTGCAATGGTGGCGGTAGTTTTTCCGCTATCTCTCATCGTAGCGTATTTCATTTATACTTTTATTCTCGGTGACCCTTCGAACTTTGAAGGAGGAAGTACCTTAAATGAACCTGCCCAGGGAAACTATTTGGGAGTAGTTTATAAGGGAGGATACATTGTTATATTACTCCTCGCATTTCAGATTATTCTGCTAACATTCATTCTTGAACGATTTTTCACCATTACCAAAGCCAGAGGAAAACAAAAGAATCAAATCTTTGTCAAGCGAATCAAGTCTATGTTGGATAAGGGGCAAATTAAAGATGCCATTGAAGCCTGTGATCATCAAAAGGGGTCTTTAGCTAATGTAATCCGTAGTGGTCTGGTTTCTTATAAGGAAGCGGAAGAAGATCAAAAATCCAACAAAGACAAGAAACTTGCCAATATTGAAAAAGATCTGGAAGAAGCCACTCAGCTAGAAATTCCCTCTTTAGTCAATAATCTGGTAATCATCTCTACGTTAGCATCTGTTGCGACACTCATAGGTCTCTTAGGTACAGTAACAGGTATGATCAAAGCATTTGCAGCCTTAGCACGCGCAGGGTCTCCTGATCCAATTGGTCTGGCAAATGGTATCTCTCAAGCATTAGTAACTACCGCCCTGGGTATCTCTACGGCTGCTGTAGCCATCGTATTTTACAACTACTTTACCAATCGCATTGATCGTATTTCCTATGCCATTGATGAAGCTGCTTTTAGCATACTCCATACTTTTAAGACGAGCAGTGGGGAAGAGGAACAAAGAGAATGGGTAAAAGCCTAGTAACACATAAGCTATAGTTATGCCTAAAGTAAGTATTAAAAATCAGGTTCCCAAGCTGGATATGAACCCCATGGTAGATATGGCTTTCCTCCTGGTTTCCTTTTTCATGCTCACAACGACTTTCAAGACTGAAGAACCCGTAGAAGTAACTACCCCAGCATCTCAAACAGAAGCTAAATTACCAGAAAAGGATATCATGACGATCACCGTATCTGAAGATGGAAGGGTATTCTTCAACATCGACAATAAGTTTACCCGAGAAACCCTAATTAAACGGATGGGCCAACGATTTGAATTTGCACTTACCGAGCAACAAGCCAGAAATTTTTCTTTAGCCTCCAGTTTTGGGTTGCCCATTGGAGAGCTTTCGGAGTGGCTTTCTCTTAGCAATGTGGAACGCAAAAAGTATCCTATGCAAGGTATTCCGGTAGATTCTACTCAAAATGAATTGAAAGAGTGGATCATCATGTCTCGTGCTGTAAACCCTAGATTACGGGTCTCTTTAAATGGAGACCAACATACTCCTTATCCCATTATAGATCGGGTTATGGATATTTTAGTAGACAACAACATCACGCGCTTTAGTCTAGTAACCGAAATCGAATGACCCATGAATGCACAAAAATATAACGATAAATACAATAAGAAGAATGCTGTTGACATTGATATGACACCAATGACAGATTTAGCCTTTCTTTTATTGACGTTTTTTATGCTCACTACGACCTTCAACAATCCACAAGCGATGGAGTTGGTCATGCCATTAAAACAAGACGAAGACAAACAGGAAGAGCAGGTACAAGCCATTAAGGAATCCAAGGCTATGTCTATTGTTCTCTCCTCAAATGATCGAATATTCTGGTACATGGGACTAACTGATCCCGAAATCAACGAAACCCGTTTTAATGGAAATGAAGGAATACGCAATACTTTGATCAAGCAAAACGCAACCATTGAGGACCTCGTTGTACTCATTAAACCAGACATTGACTCTCAATACAAAAACCTGGTGGATATCCTGGATGAGATGAATGTCAATGGTATCAGAAGATATGCTATCGTTGATATCAATGAAGAGGATCAACAATTGATTGCAGATTATAAGTGAATCAATACGCGCCTTAATAGCGTCAGCAACCGAATCGCTACGATTGATTGAATTACAACATTTTTTAACTCAATGAAAAACAAGTTTTGTCATGGATGACAACACCTATAATAATCAGGACTTTACAGACATCCTTTTTAAGGATAAGAATAAGGCTTATGGAGCGTATGTACATAGGAAATCATACAAAAAATATCTTAGTACTTCCTTTGCTATTACGCTTGTAGTATACATACTAGCAATTGGAATTCCTTTTGGGATCCATAAATACAATGCAAAACCTGAAGGAGCTAATACTTCAAAAAAGGTTAAAGTAGTACAGTACTCTCAACTTTCCGCACCACCGCCTATTGAGCGTAAAAAACCCCCCAAACCCAAAATAGAACAACCCAAGCCTAAAACGGTAAAATACGTTGAACCTGTAGTAAAACCTGATGAAGAAGTGATTGAAGAAGAAGAATTTGCTACACAAGACGAGTTAATGGAGGTAGAGACAGGTACAGAATCAATAGATGGTGAGGACAGTGTCGTGGTTGAGGATATAGTAGTTGAAGAACCTGAACCCGAACCTGAACCCGAACCCCAGCCTCAAGAACCCTTTGATTTTGTACAAAATATGCCTTCTTATCCCGGCGGGGATATTGAATTCATGAAATATCTTCACCAGAATATAAATTACCCATCATTAGCCAGAGACAATGGAATTCAAGGGCGTGTTGTCTTACAATTTGTCGTGGACGAAACTGGCTGTGTAAAAGATGTAAAAGTAGTCAAAGGTATAGGGCTGGGTTGTGATAAAGAAGCGATACGCGTTCTGCTTGCCAGTCCTACCTGGCAGCCGGGGATACAAGGTGGCATAAGTGTTCCAGTAAGAATGTATGTAAATGTAGATTTCAAATTGGAGTAGTAGTAGCATCAGGTATTATTCGGCGCTACTACAATCTTTTCAAACGTTATTTCAATCATTCTCTTCATTAGAGATTCATATTTACCTTTCCAGCATCATAATTTTGCTGTATTTTGTTGTGTAAGATGTATCCATTATTAAACATGTTCCATGAAAAAAATTTATTCCTATCTATTCATGTTGGGCTTATTCATAAGTTTTATCCAAACTACAGAAGCTCAGACAAATGTTGAGCTACAGCTACAACAACTCGAGATTGATACTCAATATCAAATGAGAAAGTTGCAATTATCTACAGATTCGGTCATCTCGCACATTTCGCTAGCTGCAAAGGATAGTATGGCAACGCTAATGGCAAATGCGAAACGAGAATACGCCATATTGGTTGAAAAGGCTGAGTCGGAATTAATCGATCTAGAATATTCAGCTCGTAATCCAGTTAATCAGCTTCTCAGGAGGGCATATTTAGAAAATAAGATGAAAAAAATAGAATCTAAATATGAACAGCAATTGTCATTGCTGGAACAAGAGCACGAACATAAACTACACTCCGCTGAGCAGTATTTTGAATACCAGGTAAGCTTAGTAAAAAGTCATGCAGAACTGGATTACCAAAAGATAGAAGCTGAATATGATCTGAAACGCGATGAGTTATTATATCGATAGCTCCTTTTAAGAGATATCCATAACTCGGATAGAAGTCAATAGCACCGAATGATCTTCTGTTGCTAACTTATTACAAAATATAATGACTTAGATCTTTCTGAGATACCAGATGATCCATCTTTTCTTTTACAAATTCATAGGTAATGTGAAAGCTTTTATCCACACTCAGATCTGGTACTTCGAATAGAATCTGATCTAGTAGGTTACTCATAATTGTATGCAATCGGCGAGCACCAATATTTTCTACTTCCTGATTGACGTTGAAGGCTAAATGAGCAATTTCGTCGATAGCCTGCTCATCGAATGTTAGACTTACCCCTTCACTTTCAAGTAATGCTTGATATTGCTTTGTAAGCGCATTTCTGGGCTGCGTCAGAATTTTCACAAAATCTTCCTGTGTCAAAGAATTCAGTTCAACCCTTATTGGAAAACGCCCTTGGAGTTCTGGAATTAAATCAGAAGGTTTTGCCACATGGAAAGCACCTGCCGTGATAAATAAAATATGATCCGTTTTAACGATACCATGTTTGGTATTTACAGCCGAACCCTCTACAATGGGTAATAAATCGCGTTGGACACCTTGACGTGAGACATCCGGTCCACTTTTACTCGTGTTGGAAACAGCTACTTTGTCTATTTCATCGATAAAGATGATTCCGCTATTTTCGGTTCGGATTACGGCTTCTCTAGCGACATTATCCATATCTATCATTTTCTCTGCCTCTTCATTTATAAGATACTCTCTCGCTTCAGCTACAGGCATTTTCCGTTTTTTCTGCTTTTTAGGGATCATTCCGCTAAGCATATCCTGTAATCCGTCCATTCCTTCCATCCCCATGGGACCTACGATTTGAACGTTATGAGTAGGTACTGTAACCTCCACTTCTATCACACGTTCATCTAATTCTCCATTTTTTAATTTTTCTCTGAATTTTTGACGAGTACGCTCATTTAATTCCGAATCAGAATAATTGGCATTGGTGGCAAATCCTATGTCCTGTCGCTCAGCATGTTCATCATTTATATTAGCAGAAGAGTAAGAATTTCGGTTTCTAGGCTGAGTTACTGGAGGAATCAAAATATCCAAAATTCTTTCCTCTGCACTTTCCCGTGCTTTATCTTTAATAGCCTCTTTTTGTTCCTCTTGTACCATATTGATCGCCTGCTCTACCAGATCTCTCACCATACTTTCGACATCTCTCCCCACATATCCAACTTCTGTAAACTTAGAAGCTTCTACTTTAATAAAAGGAGCTTGAGCCAATTGAGCTAATCTTCTCGCAATTTCAGTCTTACCTACACCTGTAGGGCCAATCATCATAATATTGTTTGGTATGATTTCCCTCCGAATATCCTCTCTGGCATTAAGCCTTCGCCAACGATTCCTCAGTGCGATAGCTACAGATTTCTTTGCTTCTTGCTGGCCAATGATATATTTGTCCAATTCTTGTACAATGCGTGCAGGTGTCAACGTGATTTCCATACGGAGAGTTAATAGGTATTATAATAGCATAAAACAGACAATCACTTATAATTGTTGTCTATTTTTAAGACTCTGTAGATAGATCATGTATCTCATGCATACTACGATAAGCCTTTGGTCTTAAACGAAGTGCAAAATTACAAATTTTAATCTCCCGCTGCCATTCGTTTTAGAAATTCAGATTTCCTCCGTGCAGAAACATCCAATGTTGTCCCATCGTTGAGTTCTACATAACCACCTCTTCCACGAGTATAGTTTTTGAGGTATTTCAAATTGATCAAATGCGATTGATGTATTCGAAAGAAATCATAATCTTCCAAGAGTTCCTCATATTCCTTTATGGTACGGGATACTAATATTTTTCTCCCATCTGTCAGGAAAATGAACGTGTAATTCCGGTCTGATTCACAACGAATAATATCTATTGGGTTAACGACAGTAAAACCATTTGAAGTGGGTAATACTATCCTCTTAAGTTCTGGTTGCTTGCCTCTAATATTTTTTAACAAAGCTGCTAATTGATTCGTGGTCTCAGAAGAGTGTCCTTCACGGACTTTTTTGGTTGCTCTTTGTACAGCTTCTTCCAACTCTTCTATATCCACAGGTTTTAACAAATAGTCTGTAGCAGAAAATTTAAATGCGCGCATCGCATACTGATCATATGCGGTAGTGAATATGATTTCGAATTCGGGATTCTCAAAGTGTTCTAATACCTGGAATCCATCCCCATCCGGCAATTCGATATCCAGGAAGATTATTTGGGGCTTGTGCTCTTCGATATATGCAATAGCATCTTTTACACTCCCTGCAATAGCAACTACTTTCAGGGATTCGCAATATTGCTCAATCAATTCTTTGAGTAGAGCTTGACTATTTTTTTCGTCTTCAACAATGACAGTAGATATATGTGTTTCTTGCATGGAGATAGGTTTGATGGGACGTACTTACTTAAATAGTAAGACATTTTATGTATAGTTTATACTTTTCAAGATTGTTACTTATGCTTAATAAAGCACATTTTCTTGGAATAAAACTATTATTTAAATATGTCGATTTACTTAATCGTATTTAAGTTTTTGTAGGAGTGACTCCCACTGAGCAATCTTGGTTTCACTTTTATCCTTTGCTTGTCGATAACAAGTAATCAGCATACTTACCAACTCTGTTATCGTTTCTACATTGGAAATAGGACGGTAATATTTCTCATCATCAACGACATTTACCTCTTTTAAATACTTTTTCAGATCTTTACGAGTAAAGAAAGCCCCCTTATTTATGGGGTCCATGAAGAACTCATTGCGACTGTCTCGGTACAATAAGATGAAGTGCCCGGGAATAGGGATCCCCTGAACGGGAATCTTAAGATCCTGACAGATAATCATGCTAAGCATCGCTAGTGAAATGGGTCCCCCTTTTTTGGAATCAATGATACCATTTAAAAAATAGTTATTGGGATCTAAGGGTTTAGATCTGTTGACCTTAAATCTTTCTCTCTGAAAGATCATACGATTAATTACATTGATCTTTTCAGGAATGTTCATGTGCGGACTATGTTCTAACCACGCCTTATGTATCAACCGATTAATTGCATTATAGTAATTTTCATATGTAATTTCAGGAAACTGGTATTTGCTTACCAAATACCACCCTTCGAGTAGTGGTGTATGAGGAGAGGCTTTCCACTCTTTCAACTCTTTTTCCGTTCGTGCACTTTGTATGGTATGAATAATATCTTCTATTCTATTCTGTACCATTTCATTGTTTTCGGTTTCCCAGGCCTCTTCTAATCTGGGGATTACAGCATCTCCCATAGATAACAAGGTTTTCTCAATATGAGACTCAACTCCGGGGTCGCTGTCATCCAATAAACTGATGAGCGCTTTGAATTCACTTTCTCTCATTGGTCCAAATTATAAACTCGTTATTACGTTTGAATCACTCCCGGGTTAAAAGGCTCCACGTTTTTTTGGTGATTGGCAGCTTCTATCCCTATCGAAATCCATGCACGGGTATCTACAGGCTGTATAATATCATCTATCCACAATCTAGCAGCTCCATAATAAGGAGAAACTTGTTCTTCGTATCTGGAAGCAATATCTGATAACATCTTTTTCTCGACGGATTCATCGATGACCTCCCCTCTTTTTTTACGAGAAGCAACCTGTATTTGTAATAATGTATTAGCCGCCTGCTCTCCACCCATTACTGCAATCCTAGCTGAAGGCCAGGCAAAAATCAATCTGGGATCATATGCTTTCCCACACATTGCATAGTTCCCCGCTCCATATGAATTTCCCACGATGAAAGTAAACTTAGGTACGGTAGAATTAGCCACAACGTTTACCATTTTTGCACCATCTTTGATAATTCCGCCTTGTTCTGCCCGAGACCCAACCATAAACCCTGTCACATCCTGAAAAAATAGTAGCGGAATTTGCTTTTGATTACAATTCATGACGAATCTTGCTGCCTTATCTGCTGCATCTGCATATATCACCCCTCCTAATTGCATTTCTCCTTTTCCAGATTTGATCACCTTTCGTTGATTAGCTACTATACCCACAGCCCAACCATCTACTCTTGCATACCCACAAATTATTGTTTTTCCATATTCCTCTTTATAGCTTTCAAAGCTATTTGCATCTATGATGCAACTGAGTATATCCATCATATCATAGGGTTTGGTACGCTCAGCAGGTAAAATTCCCATCACATCTGATAGATTACGATTGGGTTGTACAGATTTTACTCTACTGAATATTCCAGCCTGAGGGATAGCCATTTTATCAAAAATCGATCGTATCTTATCCAGACATTCTTTATCATCTTTGACTTTATGATCGACTACTCCAGAAAGCGCCGTTGTAGTATCTGCTCCCCCCAGTGTCTCGGCATCCACTTCCTCTCCAATGGCAGACTTTACCAAATAAGGACCTGCAAGAAATACAGATCCAGTATTTTCAACAATGAGACTTTCATCACTCATAATCGGTAAATACGCTCCACCAGCCACACAAGGTCCCATAATAGCAGCAATTTGAGTTATGCCCATGCTACTCATCTTCGCATTATTTCTAAAGATACGACCAAAGTGTTCTTTATCAGGGAATATCTCATCTTGCAGGGGAAGAAATACTCCAGCACTGTCAACCAGATAAATAATTGGGAGTGCGTTGTCCATGGCTATTTCTTGCGCACGTAGATTTTTTTTCCCTGTTAAAGGAAACCATGCACCCGCTTTCACTGTGGCGTCATTCGCTACGATTACACAAAGCCTGTCAGAAACTCTTCCCAGTCCTGTAATTACCCCGGCAGAAGGAGCTCCTCCATATTCTTCATACATACCATCTGCAGCCAAAGTACCAATTTCCCAGAATGCGTCTCTATCATCAATCAGATATCTTATTCTTTCTCGGGCAGTCATTTTACCTTTAGCCCTGAGTTTTTTCAGCGCTCTTTCTCCACCTCCTTCATATACCTTCTTCTTTTTATAGTTCATCTGACGTACCAATTCTCTATGATAATCTTCATTTAGGTTGAATGACAGCTCAGATGAAGTATTTTCGTTTTTTTGTATCACTTAAATGAAATTAGCTTATGGGAAGATATGATAAAATCTAAGATATAAAAAGGTGATTTACCGATACTAGATTACTTACACTATACAATATTTACAGGAAGAGATTCGATCCAATTTATGGAAAAAAATTTTTACAAAAAGTTTGCACTAACAGATGTTGCTCAATTTAGTACAAAGATATTCTTTATGGTCGTAGTGTCACAATCGCGCTCTCAAAACTCAATATAGTTGGACGTTGAAGAGAAATCCGTTAACTATAGGTTGACATATCTCCTCATCAACAGGTCTGTTTGCACATCCGAGCCGATAATAAATTTGTGTTTAGCAAATTCTTCAAACCCCATTTTTTGATAAAATTCAATTGCGTTGGGGTTTTTTTCCCACACCCCCAACCAAATAAATTCTTTTTGAAAAAAACGGGCGATTTCTATTGTCTTATCTATAAAACATCTTCCTACCCCATATCCTTGGTAATGATGTAGCACATATATTCGCTCTATTTCCAGCCCTCCATTCATATCTTTCTCTGTTTGTGCGTCTTCTATATTTAGCTTTAGATATCCAATAGGTACCTGACGACAGCATGCAAAATAAAAATATGAATTCGGATGACAGATTTGGCGATTCAATTCAATGAGATTGAAGCTTTGATCTAAGTATTTAAATAGGTTTTCAGGTTGGTTCTGAGCTGCATAAGCATCGACAAATGTCTTCACACCTATATGTTGAAGCATTGTAAGGTCTCCTGGTGATATTTTTCTAATGGAAATGCCCTGCATAACTCAACCAGGAAATAAAGACTTATCGATTCCAGGGATAATTCTCAATGCATTTTGATAGTATATCTTTTTCAACACTTCATCGGGCAGATCCAGTCCATAGATCTTCCAGAAAGCATGCCTTTTGCGATAATAATCGAAGTATTCATCATCTGTTTCCAGACATCGAAAATACACATTATACTCTTCAGGATTCCAGGAATCCTTACCAAACATTACTCTATCCTGATATTCTATTAAGAATTTTCTTGCATTTCTAGGTTGTCGTCCTAATTCAGCCAGTACCGCTCCAATTTCCGTGTACATGTTTGGGAATTCCTCCATCAATTCAGCCAACCGCCCCAAATTATTACCATACCATCCAAGGTGAGCGTTAATAAACATCGTATTGGGATGTTTGCGAAAAACGCTATGCTGCTCTGCAATAATCTCTTCAAAAGAGGGTTCGGTCTCAGGATCTCTTTTCCTTCTGGGTCGTTGCTTAAGTTCAAACCAACGTTCATTATATTTGTCATGTGGTTGCCAAAAGGGGGCAGGGTCTGCGGAATGTATCAGCACTGGAATTCCTAATTCTCCACATTTTGCCCAGACAGGATCAATCCGAGGATCATCTACAGCAATTCTATTTCCGTCTTTATCTTTAGCAGATAATCCCAGGGATTTATAGATTTTTAATCCATTAGCACCTGCCTTTACATCTGCTTCTAATTGTCTTGCAGTTTTTTCTCCCCATTCAGGTTGATCTATAGCAGAAAAATCTATATTGGTAAAAATGATAAATCTGCTGGGATAATTTTCTTTCACATTTTGAATAGCCCCTTCTAAATGTGCCCTTGTCCCCCTTCCTCTTCCACTGAGGTTGACCATTATCGCCATATTCATACTATCCATTTCCGTAATTAACGTTTCCAAATTCATCTTAGGCATTGCCCATTGGTGGTTATGCACATCAATAAAGGGATATTTGGCCCGAGTTAGTGGATGAGTGGGAACTACCAATGTCGATATGGGTTCATATGACTCAAAATCCATACGCATTGTGTCCGATGGGGTTTGAGCCCGGCACGAAAACTGTGCGATAAGAAGTAAAGAGAGAAAGAAATATCTCATGTTAATGGAATGGGGTGTTAGGAACAAATATAACGTTTAAAGAAAAAGACCTTTCGCAGAAGCAAAATCTCTGCAAAAGGTCAATATTCTATGTGAAATTATCAATGAAGCTAAGGGTTACCCATTCATTGACAGAAGGAATTCATCATTATTTTGTGTATTCCGCATTCGTTCTCTCAAGAACTCCATTCCTTCAACTGGATTCATATCTGCCATGAATTTGCGGAGTACCCAGATTCTATTGATATCACTTGGGTCTAGTAACAGGTCCTCACGACGAGTTCCCGACGCAGTCACGTCAATAGCAGGATAAATTCTGCGATTTGCCAAACGGCGATCTAATTGAAGTTCCATATTACCTGTACCCTTAAATTCTTCGAAGATTACTTCATCCATCTTACTACCTGTTTCTATCAGTGCAGTAGCCAGAATAGTAAGTGAACCTCCATGTTCTATATTTCTTGCTGCTCCGAAAAAGCGTTTGGGTTTATGCAGTGCATTCGCATCAACACCACCTGATAGGATCTTCCCCGATGCAGGCATTGCAGTATTGTGAGCACGAGCCAATCTAGTGATCGAATCTAACAGGATTACTACATCGTGTCCTGATTCAACCATTCGCTTGGCTTTCTCTAATACAATGGACGCCACCTGAACATGTCTTTCAGCGGGTTCATCAAACGTGGAAGCAATGACTTCTGCTTTCACATTTCTAGCCATATCAGTAACTTCTTCCGGCCTTTCATCAATGAGTAAGATGATCAAATATGCCTCGGGATGAGTATCTGCTATTGCATTAGCTACTTTTTGCAGCAATACAGTTTTACCAGTTTTAGGTTGAGCGACAATCAATCCGCGCTGTCCTTTACCGATTGGAGAGAAGATGTCGATTATTCTCAGGGAGAGATCGCTATCTTTTGCATACTTAGATTCAGATAGCTTAAATCTTTCTTCGGGAAAAAGTGGAGTGAGGTGGTCAAAATATATTCTATCACGCACCTTTTCAGGCTCCCTACCATTGATATTTTCCACTTTCAATAGTGCAAAATAACGTTCTCCTTCTTTAGGAGGTCTAATCTGCCCAAAGACTGTATCTCCGGTTTTAAGCCCAAATAATTTAATTTGGGAAGGAGATACATAAATATCATCGGGAGAAGGCAAATAATTATATTCAGAGGAACGGAGGAATCCGTATCCCTCTGGTATAACTTCTAATACTCCCTGATTACTGATGACTCCTTCGAATTCACTCGCAGCGTCTGATCGCGAATCACTAGAGCCACCATTATTATTATCTTTTCGATGGTTATCTCTTGTGTCAGTTTTCGTGCGCTTTCGACGAGATTTAGGAGAACGTTCGCTAGATTTATGATTCGTCTCATTTGAAGGCTTTTCAGATGAAGGCTTTTCTGGGGACTTGTCATTGTCCTCAGGGCTATCAGTTTCCTGATCTTTATCTGAGACTTTTCTTCTTCTGCGCTTCGTTTTGGCAGCTGAATCTTCAGTTTTAGTTGCCGTCTCCGCGGTTTCATTCTTTTTGGAATCCAAAGAGCCATTAGATTCTGCTTCTGGAACCTCATTTTTTTTCGAGGATTCTTGATTGTCAGAAGTTTCTTCTTCGGGAGAGTCAGTAATCACTGGAATTTCGTTGGGGGGCATGATTGCCTGCTTATCCAGTATTTTGAAGATGAGATCCTGTTTTGCAAGTTTTTCAAAATCTTTAATGTCCAACTTCTTCGCAATCTCCTGAAGATTTGAGAGATCGTTGTTGTTTAATTCAATAATGTCGTACATACAAAAGCCAAAATAAATTACTTTTTAAAAGGTCACACATAACCACAAAGGGTATCATCATAGCTTAGAAAATCAATGGGAAACTGAGTGAATAAAGTAATGAATGAGAAATTGTGTAGGATATGAGTCTGCTGTAAGTCTATAACAAAAGAAGGAAACAAAATGTAGAAATCCAAAAAAATTGTTTCTCCTTTAACTATTTTTTGTTTATCAATTTACATACGAAAATGATGATGATTTTGTTACTTAGTGCCCTAATACAATGACACAGTTTATATTATCAAATAGCGAGCCATGCTGGAGATTCAAAGATTGAGAAATAACCCTCAATGGATAATTGAAAGATTATCTACCCGCAATATTCCTGATGTAGATAAGATAGTAGGAGCCATCATTGCCAAGGATGATGAACGCAAAAGATCTATAACCGACCTTGAGGCCGTAAGAAGGGAAATGAACCAGGTTTCGAAATCCATTGGCCAATTAATGAAACAAGGGAAAAAGGAAGAAGCGGAAGAAGCAAAGAGTAGAGCTACTTCTATGCGTAATGAAATCAAATCTTTTGAACAGACTGTACAAGAAATAGAACAGTCCTTGCACGATTTATTAATAACTCTCCCTAATATTCCACACGAGAGTGTACCCATAGGTAAGAATGAAAAAGACAATCAGACTATTTTTACTAATGATGTTAAGGTTTCTTTTGATTTTGAAGCCCTTCCACATTGGGAGTTAGCACTCAAGCATCGTCTCATAGACTGGGAGCTCGGAGTTAAATTGACAGGATCGGGATTCCCTGTGTATATAGGTCAAGGAGCCAAACTCCAACGTGCACTGATTTCTTATTTCCTGGATCAAGCGTCTGAAGCAGGTTATCGAGAAATTCAGCCTCCTTTGATGGTAAATGAGTCTTCGGGATATGCAACAGGTCAACTTCCCGATAAAGAAGGGCAGATGTACTACATAGAGAAAGATGATTTCTATTTAATTCCCACTGCTGAAGTCCCGATTACTAATCTTTATCGCGAAGACATTGTCAACATATCTGATTTACCTATTAAAAACTGTGGATATACCCCCTGCTTTAGGAGGGAGGCGGGTTCTTACGGTAAGGATGTCAAGGGTCTCAATAGATTACATCAATTTGATAAAGTAGAGCTCGTGCAAATTGCCCATCCGGCACACTCTTATGATGTACTAGAAGAAATGACAAATCACGTTGCAGGCTTACTTGAGTCTTTGGAGTTACCTTATCGAAAATTGATCTTATGTACAGGTGATGCCACTTTTACTTCAGCCAAAACATATGATATGGAGGTATACAGTGCCGGACAGGATATGTGGTTGGAAGTAAGTTCTATCAGTAATTTTGAAACCTTTCAGGCCAATCGATTGAAATTGCGTTTCAAAGATGAAAGTAAAAAAACCCATCTCGTACATACACTCAATGGAAGTGCATTGGCTCTCCCTCGAATTGTTGCAGCAATACTTGAAAATAATCAACAAGCCGATGGTTCAATACTCATTCCAGAGGTACTGAGGTCTTATACGAAGTTCGATCGTATAGGATAACACTAAGACATATATAAATAAGGCTTCCAGTCTTCGCGTATGTTCCCTGCAAAGTTGCTGAGAAACATTACAAAACTGGGTCTGAAGGGTAAATATCGCAATTCCATCCCAGCTTCTTCGGGTGTCATATTTCCCTTTTTCGAATTACATTTCTGGCATGCAGTGACCAGATTATCCCAGGTATCCCTCCCTCCCGAGGATTTGGGTACCACGTGATCTAATGTAAGTGCTTCTTTACTACCACAGTAGACGCACTTCATTCGGTCGCGCTTGAATATATTTTGTCTGCTAAGATTTACTTTTTTATACGGGATTTGGACATATCTATAGAGACGGATGATAGAGGGAAATTTGAAGTTTTCCCTAACCGTTTTTAGCCTGCGGGAAGGCACATCCGATAGCAATTCTGCTTTTCGCATGTAGACCAATATGAAAGCTCTTTCTGCTGTGCAGACGCCTATGGCCTGGTAATTCTGATTTAATACTAAAACGGTATCTCGAACATGCACCTGGCTACATTCTTTTAATAAAAACCAAGTTATGTGTCAATTGGTTATTTCCTACTCTAATTATACCATTTTCCTTCAAAAAGTCAAGTCTAACTTTCCCAGAAGCATGAATAATCGTTTCATTTGACACTATCATACCTACGTGTGTAATACGGTTTTGGTTGGCTTTCCTAAAGAAGGCCAAATCTCCAGGCTGTTGATCCTTAAAATCTATACATTCTCCTAGTTCCGCCTGCTGATACGCGTCTCTTGGAAGAAAAACACCTATCATTCTATACAATAGTTGTACAAACCCCGAACAATCAATTCCCCAACCACTACGTCCTCCCCACAGATACGGAGTATTCAAATACATCTCTGCGAGTGCTGTTAAATCTGAGTAGTTGCAGAGGGGAATTAATTGTAGTGTATCAGGGATATCCCATTCCTGGGCTCCAATCCTAAAAGAACTGTGAGTTTCTTGTTCACTAACAACAGGTATTCTTGCACCAGGCGGAAGCCTCATGGGAGATTTATCTTCTAAGAGCAATGCGCCCTCACGTACGAAGTGATAATGCTGTAGTTTGTGAACGGTCTCCCTTTCCAGCACCATCACTAACTGGGAATCTACCCATCCCACATACTGATCTTCCTCATTTCTTATTTGCATCCAAGAATCCTGATTATCCAATATTTCCCCCTTCTCCCCAAATAATAATTGACTCACCATTTCTGAAGATTCTTTGGGTTCAGATCTAAGTGGTGCAAGCGCTTCCTTTACAAAAAAAAACTTCATAATAGTAACAAAGATGAAAGAAATACAACCTAAAAAGCCACCGCTCCGATAGGATTGGTGGCTTGGATACTTCAAATCTGCTTAAACTTAAAATATACTAGCTAAATAATAACATTTTATCAAAAAAGCTAGTATTTATATATGATATTCATATTTCAATCACATATTCATAGAGATATCTCCCACCCGGATAGAATCCCTCAAATCTGACATTTCCTCTACTTCTTTCCAATCTACGCACGAGCGCTTCTACAGTCCCTACTTCATCCCCATTTACACGTGTGATGATAAAGTTTTCTTTCATCTCAGTTTGTCTACGTATTTCACCCGCGACTAACTTGGATACAGCTACTCCATGTTCAAATCCATATCTTTCCAATATGTTTCTATTAGGCTCTACAAATTCCACGCCAAGATCTGATAGGATCTCTCTTCTCCCATCAGCATTTAGTTCAGTATTTCCTCTTGCATCTGTAAGCGTTACTTTGAAAGTCTGATATTTTCCTTTTCTAAACACAGTAACTGTTACGACATCTCCAGGTCTATTTCTGGCAATCAGCTCTAATAATTTAGCTTCATTCTTCACATTGATTCCATCGACCTTTACGATAATATCACCTGCCCGAATGCCTGCTTTAGCAGCACCACTTAGATCACTCCCTGGCATTTCTCTTATCAACACACCTTCGGTTATGTCTACATTAAACTCTTTGGCAATCATAGCATTGAGATTCTGCATATCTGTGATACCTACATAACCACGCTGCACCTGACCAAACTCCATAAGATCCTCTACTACTTTCCGTACAATGTTGGCCGGTACTGCAAAGGCATATCCGGCATATGTTCCTGTGGGGGAAGCGATCGCAGTATTAATACCCAATAGTTTGCCTTCTAAATTGACGAGTGCTCCCCCGCTATTCCCAGGGTTCACCGCTGCATCTGTTTGAATAAATGATTCTATTGCGCTTTCTCCCAAGTCTCTCCTCCCTTGAATAATATTCAGATCTCTACCAATGGCACTCACGATACCGGCTGTCGCAGTAGATGAGAGATTAAATGGGTTACCGACTGCCAATACCCATTCCCCCACAGTAGCTTCGTCAGAGTTTGCTAACTCAACAAAAGGTAAGTCTAATCCCTCAATCTTTATCAACCCTAAATCAGTGATGGGGTAGGTACCAATCACTTTTGCAGTATAACTCCGATTATCAAACAGCGTCACTTCTAATTCATCTGCATTTTCAATCACGTGATTGTTTGTAACAATATATCCATCAGCGGATATGATAACTCCTGAACCAGTAGAAACTGTTCTACTCCCATTTTGTCCTCTGGGGCCTACAAACTGATCCCAGATACTTGAACTTCTCCTTCTATTGATGGTCTGATTGGATTTTATGTGCACAACGGCAGGCATAGTCCGCTGAGCTGCAAGCCGAAAGTCTAGATCAGCCAAGGCTTTATCAGATAAAGAAGAAGATAAAGCAACTTTATCGTTCTTTGTCAGAATAGGTGTAGCCTCATCTGCCTCTAAAGGTGGTTCTTGAGCAGTAGGAAAAAACAGGGATTCCGCTTGACCTGGCAAGATGGAATAATGATATACAGCTAATGTCAAACAGCTCACGAGGAGCGAAACAAATGCAGTTGTAATGATTCGCTTCATATCTCTAAATTATTTAATTCTTCGTTAGACGGTATTCAGTAAACGGAAAAAAACTTTTATAGGTTTCTTCAGGAAAATTTTACGAAAGTTTACGTAGATGGTTTTGTATGGATTTAACCCACCAGATTTTCTCGGTTCGCTATCCGGTCGTGTCTCCAAAATTTTTATAAACATCAACCCTAATATTGTGGTAGCAATTGCTAAGTACGCAATATCTAAATTATTAGATTAATATCTATTAATATAGTTGTGTATCTAATTTTATAGATGTACATTTACCTAACTTTCGATTATTATGACAAAACCCAACAAACCGTTAACTAAAGCAGAAGAACAATTGATGCAGATTCTATGGGATTTGGACAAGGCATTTCTCAAGGATATACTAAATGCCTACCCAGATCCCAAACCTAAACAGAGTACTGTTTCTACTGTACTTAAGTTATTGGAAGAAAAAGGGTATGTCGATCATCACGTGTTTGGTAAAATCCACCAATATTTTCCCTTAGTGCCTAAAGGTGAATATGCCAGAGATCAATTTGGAGGATTCCTGAAGAAGTACTTCGATGGTTCTTTCAGTAATATGTTAAACTTCTTTTATCAAAAAGGAGACTTGGATATACATGAATTGGATAAGATCTTAACTCAAATACAAGAACATGAAAACTCAAAGGAATAGATACATACTGATCTTTCTGACTTTGGGAGGCCTATTACTTACCCGTTGTGCGCCTAAGATGTATAGTGGAAAAGTGATCTACGAGATCCGACAAGACAATGATGAAAGATTGACGGAGCAGAAAACTATTTACTTTAATCATGAATATGTACAAGATGTACCTATAGATTTCATCTCAATACCTATCAAGCATGCTATGCCAGATAATTTCCATCAATTTTATTTATATCTGTGGAAAGAAAACAGGCTTCTGGAATATAAAAACTACTTGGATCGAGAATACATTGTTGAAAGGCCTTCTGTTCTGGATAGTAACTCCCAATTTTACCCCTTGAAGAAGAAACAGAAAATTATGGGATACCCTTGCCATTCAGTATTACACGTCAATGAGGGCGATACGGCTATCGTTTGGTATACAGAAAAGATTCAGGCACAATATGCTCCTTTTTACCAATACAATCCTGGAGCATTTGTAATGAAAGTTGAAATGACAAGGACAGTTCCCGACTGGGAGAAAGAGTTCAAATTGCAAGAAGAAGGAGTTATTTATAAAGACTCGTCTCATGTGATGAGATATACCCACAATGATCAGCTCTATGAAAGAGGAGAAAAAGATATTGAAATTGTCATGGAAGCTATATCTATCCAAAGTATAGGCTCAGAAGATACTTTAATTTTTCAACACCCTTCTGAGAATATATTCACTCTCGCTCAATTTGAACGGGTTGTATCTGGATATAGTCTGGAACAGTTTAGCCCTGGTACACAATTCCCACTACCAAATACACATGAAGTAGCCTTTAAGGGGGCATTTCCTATCCGCATTCCAACAATTATCTACTTTTGGGAATCAGAATCACCTTCGCTTGATGAAGACTGGGCGACTCTACAAAAGTTAAAAACATCTTTTTTTCCCAAAAGGGACCTATCGATTATTACAATCACCAAAGAATCTTCGGAAATAAGTAAAAGACTAACAGCAAATTTCTTAGACGCTACCCACATTACTGATGCTTCTCTGCTTTTTGATCAATACAAAGTTTTCTTACTACCTGTAGCAGTCGTTATAGATAAAAATGGACAAATAGTAGAGTCTGTCTACAGTGGCAATGGACAGTTTGAAGAAAGGCTCAAACAAGCACTCCAAAGGACGATTAATAATCAATGATATGAATTCTTCATTATTCATTTATATGCTATCGCTCATACTTATTCAAGGACTAATGTATGTAAATTATCGGCTATTTCTCAGACGAGAGACGTGGTTTCGATTTAATAGATTCTACCTATTGAGTATACCTATACTTTCTATTTTGTTGCCACTCATGGAGGTCCCCATCAATACTACTATTCCCATTCAAGTGCGCCAACTCGAGGCTGTGCTTATTACCCCTACGCAAAATACTCAAACGATTTCTGCAGCTTTTTCGTGGGAGCAAATTGTATGGAACATCTACTTCACGGGTGTAATCGCAGCTTTGGTATTATTTCTATATAGATTGAAAGAGCTTCTATTATTTATAGACCATCACAGGCCTGTAGAAAAAACTCCTTTTTATTCATTGTACCATACAGGTGGAGTGTTTCCTACTTCTTCTTTTTTTCGCTACATATTCTGGGATGAGACACAACAGCTAGATGAGGATGCAAAGGAGAAAATCATAACCCATGAATGTTATCACATTCGGCAAAAACATAGCTGGGATCTTCTGTATCTGGAGATCATGCAGATTATTTTCTGGTTTAATCCATTTATCTATTTGATTAGGAAAGAACTAGCACTTGTACACGAATTTTTAGCAGATCGCAGCACTGTAGCCAAACATTCCAAACAAGATTATGCGAAACTCATTTTACAGGAGGTACTGGGTACTCAACTCCCTATGACCCATCCATTCTTTGAGTCTCCAGCTTTATCTAGGATTCAGATGTTGCAGACTATTCCTAATCTGAGACGTGCTTGGAAAAATTATTCCTCAGTCATACTCGTTATATTCATTTTATTACAATTAGTATGTGTAGTACCTGTTTCGAAACAGGTGCTTAACCAGGAAAATCTTGGAGATGGGATTTCACAAACATTACCTGAAGTGAATGATTTTGTAGTTGTAGAAGAATCCCCAAAAGCTCTGAATATGCGAGACATAAAGATTCGGATTGGATATCCACAGGAGGCGAGAGAAGCAGGAATAGAGGGTAATGTTGTCGTTAGAATACTGGTTGATCAGGAAGGAAACTATATGAGACATATTGTGCTTAATGAAGCACATCCGTCTCTACAGGAGGCCGTAGAAAGAGAATTACCTGTACTACAATTCAATCCGGCAGTAATGGATGGGAAGCCTGTAGCCTTTTGGGTTAATATTCCCTTTAGCTTTAAATTGATTCAATAGTCTTAATAACATGCGCGTATAGCATACAGGTTATTGACGTTTGAAATATGCGTTGATGTCAATTCATCTTCTAATAGGTATTGACAACTTTTTGCCAATTCTGAGATGGTTAAGCAGTTCTAGTAAGAAGCTGATTGAGGAACTTATTGATTAATAAATTTCACTTTAATACTTAAACGAATCCACGTTAATAAACCATAACTCTATCTTTTAATAGCTAATTATACATATTATGAAACGATTATTTTGTTTGCTAGCATGCATATGCATGCTGTTTGGAGAAATTGTTGCCCAGTATATCCCTACTGCCTCTGACTATATCGAGGTTGATCAAGAACCTGAGCCCTTCAATTTATTAGAGACAAAACAGCGCATTGGATACCCCAAAGTTGCCCGAATGAATTGTGTACAAGGAACTGTAGTAGTGAGAATTCTACTTGACGAACAAGGAACATACATCCAACATATCGTGCTGAACGATCCGAATCCTTCACTTACTCAGGCAGTAGTAGCACACATTGATCAGTTATCCTTTTCACCAGCAGAAAAAGAAGGGAACCCCATCAAGTATTGGGTAAACATTCCTTTTTCATTTAAACTTATGGGAGATTGTCAGGTATCTCAGGAAAGCGATAAAAATCCACCTATCATTTCGGACAACATCGAATTGGATACTCCTCCTGTACCACTCAATATGCGTGAAATAAGACAAACCATTGGTTATCCTGCTCAAGCCATAGACAAAGAACTTGAGGGAAAGGTGGTAGCAAGAATACTAGTAAGTGAAAAAGGAGAATATATACGACATGAGTTGGTTAGATCTGCTCATCCTATCTTGGCAGACGCGGTATCTCAACATCTTCCCGCATTGTCATTTTCACCTGCCATGAAAGAGGGAAAAGCATTAAAATTCTGGGTAAATATTCCCTTTCAATTTAAACTTATTCCATCCACATCTACCCCTGAATCTGTGGTTTCCGAATTAGCCATTTCTCAACTTGGGACACTAATGCTTTATCCCAATCCTGCAGGTCAATCATTACACATACAATTGAGAGCTAGTCAAAAATTGCAGAAAATTCAGTTACTATTGATAGACCAACAAGGTAAGACGCTTCAAAAAAAGATATATCAACCAGAAGTATATCAATGGGATCATCAATTAAACGTATCACAACTACCAAAAGGAGTGTATCATATTCAAGTTATTACTGAAAATGACGTATTAAAGAAGTCTTGGATCAAAAACTGATAATGAATAACTGATCTTTAAATTAATTCTGAACATCTCATTGTAGTCAATCCTAGTTATTGCCTGCAATGAGAATATTCATAGATAAGAGGAATACATCATTGTAGCCAAAATCCTCCTCTTTTCACAAATAACTTATCATGGCCTACATCAACCATTGTATCGAAGTGGAAATGACTACCTAAGACTGGAGCTGGGACCCCATAACGAATAGAAATTTTCCCTTGATACATATACAATTCATCGTACATATGCTGATCAATAAATTGTTGGAGTACCAGTGTTCCTCCCTCAACGAGAATACTACTTATCCCTAATTGCTGATATAGTTCTTTTGCCAACTCTCGCATATTCGTCCACTGCGTAGGCATAAAATATCTGACTGAGCCTTCCTGGGCATCTTTAGCTGCGTTAAGAACTATGGTGGGTTTTCCATCTGTAAATACCTTCAGTGAAGAAGATAAAGACAGGTTCCTATCAAAAATAATTCGCAACGGATCATTTCCTGGAAAATATCGTGTAGTTAGTTGAGGGTTATCTGTATTTACCGTATTACGACCTACCATGATAGCGTGATGATAGGCTCTAAGCGCATGTACTTGTTCTTTAGCCACTCTTCCTGTTATAGCTACAGGAAATGCATCTCCCAGTTCATTCATCCCACCTACAAATCCATTTTGTGATACTGCCCATTTAAGTACAATAAATGGTCTTTGTTCGGTTTGATTTACCCAAAAGCACTTGTTTAGTAATCTATAGGGTTCTATCTCATCTGAGATGACTACTTCCATGCCTGCATCCTGCAATCTTTCAATCCCTGATCCTGCCACTTGTGGGTTGGGATCCTCCATCCCAATGACGACTCGGGGGATATGATGTTTGATAATTGCTTCGCTACAGGGGGGAGTATTTCCATAGTGATTACAGGGTTCCAGGCTGACGTATAACGTTGAAGCAGGTAGTAAAGATTTGTCCTCCACAGATTGAATAGCCATAATCTCAGCGTGAGATCCCCCGTAAAAAGCATGATATCCCTCTCCTATAATTCGATCTTGGTGTACAATCACTGCCCCAACCCTGGGATTGGGATAGACTTTACTTGTGGCAAGTTGAGCCAGATAGATGCAACGATGTAGATATTTGGTATCCTTGATTGGCAACAAAGTGATAAATGTATTGAATCTTGTTTGTATGAATGCAAGTTAAGATTATTACTCATTATGATAACTATAACTTTGCCACGTAAAAAGTTTCTTCCTGCATTGAATATAATGTATCAGTCAATAGATTGATATGCGGATCATAGACGAAAGGGAGGTATGATCTATTATTAATTATAGAATTTTTCAATCTTTTGTAGTATGTTCATGCTACTCGTTTAATTAAGTATCTATGTCTAAAACTTCCCATTTTATCATTGTAGGTTTCTGTCTTCTCATGACAATACTATCCTGTGAATCACCTACTCAATCCACAGAGGAAACACAACCTAAATGGCAATCCCTCTTCAACGGAGAAGATCAATCAGGTTGGGTACTAAAGGTCAACGGTTTTGATCCTGGAGAGAATTTCAATAATACCGTACAGGTAGAAGATGGTTTACTCAAGATTACATATGATGAATACGAAGATTATGGGGAAAAATATGGTGTGTTGTTTTATGACAAAGCGTTCACTAACTATCGATTAAGAGTTGAGTATAGGTTTGTTGGAGACACAGCAAAAGGAGCGCCATCCTGGGGGTTTAGAGATAGTGGCATTGTATTTCATAGTCAGTCGCCACAATCTATGGCAAAGAATCAACCTTTTCCAGTTTGTTTGGAATATAACTTATTAGGAGGAGATGGGATCAATGAACGGCCCAGTGGCCAAATTTGTGCCTTAGGGACAACAATACGTGTCAATGGAGCACACAACACTGAATTTTGTACACAACCCGATGTGAAAAAGACCTTTCATGGAGATCAATGGGTAACGGCGGAGATTGAAGTTAGAGGAGATAGTATTAGTCAATATGTTAATGGAGAAAAAATCCTGACTTTTACTGATCCAAGCTATGATCTTGACAATGAGACATTCCAACCTTACATGCCTGATACGACGATAACTGCTTCCAACAATGTGCTCAGATCGGGTTACATAGGTTTTCAATCCAATAGTCATCCTATTCAATTTAGAAAAGTAGAGATTCTCGAACTAAATTGACAAATCCTTATTGCATATTCCAATGTTAACATTCATGAGAAATTTTCTACAATTCCTGTTACTGTTTTTGGCATACTCACACATTCAAGCCCAGTCATTTGAATTTGCCCTTATTGGTGATATGCCATATCATCCCGATGATTCTATCAAATTCGAACGGTTGATCGATGATGTCAATCAGGATACGGAAATCCAGTGGGTACTGCATACTGGCGATATTAAAAGTGGAGGTAGTTTGTGTTCTGACGAGTATTTTCAAGGTCGTTTGGATGTGTATAATCGTTTTAAGCACCCTTTTATACTCACTCCCGGGGACAATGACTGGACGGATTGCCATAGAGAAGCTTGTGGTGGGTTCTCACCACTCGATCGATTGATCAAACTCAGAGAAATCTTTTATGCGAATCCAGGCATGACCCTGGGACAACATCCTATGTCTGTTTCTTCTCAATCAGAGCAAAGAAAATATAGCGCATTCGTTGAAAACCAGCAATGGGAGAGATCAGACGTATACTTTGCTGCCATCCATATCGTAGGCAGTTTAAATGGACTAGTACCATTTGATGCTCGTTCAAAGAAAAATGATAAAGAGGTGAGTAAACGCACAGAAGCAGCCATAGCCTGGATGAAAGAAACCTTTGAAGATGCTCAAACCGATGGTAAAGCTGTATTTCTGATGATCCATGCAAATCCTGGAATTGAACGAAGAAAAGACAGCGTAGTGGAGCGAGCTTTTGGGAAATTTCTGGATGCGCTGGAAAGGTTATCCGTGGAATTTGGACGTCCGGTCGTATTAGCCCATGGTGATTCGCATTATTTTCGATATGACAAACCGCTGATACATGCAAAGAGTAGGAGAAGGATTGAGAATTTTACTCGGCTGGAGAATTTTGGGGATCGGGATATTCACTGGGTGAGAGTGATGGTTGATCCTAACGACCCGAATGTATTTCAAATCAGGCAGGAGTTAATTCCAGAGAATTTTGAACAGCATGGGAAGTAGAAGACCTCCATGCTAAATAGAGCCAATACCATTATATCTTGTTAAGAGTCTCATATAAGATTCGCTCAGCTAAAAAAGTTTTACTATTTTTATATGTGAAATAGAAAATAGTAATACTTTTCCATGTATCTTCCTAGAACTATATACGATCCCATTCAACAGCATATTTCAAGGAAACAGGTTACTGTACTGACAGGTATGCGCAGGACTGGTAAAACAATGTACTTCTCCCAGATTTGATGGTAGTTTGCGGGAAAGTAGGTGATGATATATACATAACGCTTATTCCCTTCAAGTAGAAGGTCGAGATATTCGATTTCAAGTTGAGCTAAGGGAATGCTCGATTTGGATCAACACAGGAAATATATGGTAGATCATTGAGATACTACCCAAATTAATTTACTCTTCTATTACAATTTCACGGGCAATTCACATACTCTTTTCCCACAAGCTCTATAAATAGCATTGGTAATGGCTGCACCCGTAGGTGGTACAGAGACTTCTCCTCCTCCCATGGCATCTTCTTCCGGACGATCGATGATCAATACTTCTATATCAAATACTTCATTCATAGAGAGGATGGGATATGAATTCCAATCCTGAGTTATTATGGACTGTTTATCAAATCCCACAGCCTCTTTTAGCGTCCAACTCGCCGCTTGTGTGATTCCCCCTTCTACCTGATTTTTGAGGCCATCAGGGTTGATCACTTCACCTACGTCTACCGTAGCCCAGCACTTAATCATTCTTACTTTTGAAGTTGAAGGATCTACTGATACTTTTGCTGCTACAGCACAATATGATGCATAATTTTTATATCTGGCAAAAGCATATCCTATCCCCTCTCCTTCATCTATTGGCACATTGGCTGTAATTTCCTGCAACCTTTTCACAGTTTCTATAGCCCTGGGATCACTTAAATGTTTCAAGCGAAACGATAGAGAATCCTCATTGATAGAATCCGCTAATTCATCCATCAAAGATTCGATTGCAAAAATATTGGCATAGGCCCCCAAACTTCTCAGGGAAGAAACTCTTAGAGGACCGTCAAAAAAATGTGCCTTTACATGAAGATTAGGAATATCGTAATAGGGATCTGCATTTCGGTGTCCACCACCTAAATACCCACGAGATTGCATTTCAAATGGGACATCGATATGGCGAGCGGCCAGTACTGTACCTGCTTCTTTGTTGGGTCTGGTACTATGTGAATCCGTCCAAACATCAGATTTCCAGAAATTTATTTTTCCATCGTCATTTAGCCCTGCTTCGAGGTCTATCAGCATGGCAGAGCCGTAGGGTTCCCACACGTGTTCATCCTGTCGCGTCCATTGCACGCGAATGTGTCTTCCAGGCAGTTCCATCGCAAGCAATGCTGCATCTGCCGCTGCATCATCCGCTACCGTATGTCCAAAACATCCGGCACCCGGAACGCTGATAAGATGAAGTTGTTCTTCATTCATTCCCAACATACTTGCCAGTGCCCTTCTCAAAGGATATATACCTTGACTATGGGTCCAAACATGCAATATGTCATCTTCAAATAAGGCAATCGCACAAGCAGGCCCCATGGAAGCATGCATGGTATAGGGTTTAAAATAACTTCTCTTCACTGTGGACGTGTCAGACATATTCTCCCATTGCCCTTTTTTCTCAATTTCTTTAGGATCTTCAGAGGTTCTTCTAATGAATTGCGGTAACTCTGTTTGATCGGGAAATATCAGAGGAGTAGACCAATCACTGTATTGTTTCATTGCTCTCATGGCCTTCTCTGCTTGATATTCTGTATCGGTGATCGCCCCCAGAAATCGGCCTTTGATTACCACTTTTTGTAACCCCTTTACATTATCTTTGAAGGTTGACTCATCAAAGTGTTGCAACTCAGATTGGTAATTAAGCGGTCTGAGCACACGAGCATGTAGCATATTGGGGAACTGAAGATCGTGGATGAATAATGTAGCTCCATTAACCATTTGCGCTACATCCTCTCTTTTGATGGATTTCCCAACATATTTATATGCTGATTTGGACATGAGATCAACAGGAAGTGTTACTTTTTCGGAGATTTGCTTTCCTGCTAATATTTCATTGAACGTTAATGTATTGCCGGTTCCTTGTTCTTCAACCCCTCCATTTACCATCTTCATCTTGTCTACAGCGGAATTGAGCTTTTCAGCAGCAAGGTTCATGAGTTTTGCCCTAGCTGCAGCAGAAGCATATCTTACAGCGATGGCACTACTTTGAATAGAGCCGCTTCCAGCAGTATATCCCTCATCAGGCGTACGACCTGTTTCGGCTAATATCACCTCAATTTGATCCAATGACTGACAGAGTTCTTCCGCAGCCATCTGCTTGACAGCGATACGTATTCCTTGTCCTAGCTCTACCTTACCGCTAAACACGATAATTTTTCCATCTTCCTGTATTTGAATCCAGGCATCGATTTCAGGAGTTCGTCTAAGACTTCCGGGTAACGCTTGTGTATTAGTAGAGGTAGGATCTGCAATACTTTTTCCACAAACCTGGAGTAGATATACGCTTACGGTAAGAGTTCCCGATGCTTTTAAGAAATCTCTGCGAGAAAAATTTGAGGGAGACGAATACGAGGACATATGATTCTTTTTTTTGAAAATACAGGCTTTTCAAGAGAAATACAATGAACAACATCCATCTTCCAACCACGTATTTGATATAAGTTGGGTAGTGATTATTTTTAAATAAAACCATGACGGGAGAGCCTTCTATATCCACTTATAGTTATGAGGCCTATTTAGCGCTGGAAGCTAAGTCAGAAACTAAATATGAATTTCGCGACGGATTTATTGTTGCTATGGCAGGGGGTACACCCGCACATGGATTAATTGCAGCAAATATTACAAGAGCTTTAGGAAATGCTATTATCTCAACCAATAAACCCTGTAGCCCATACAGTAGTGATGTTAAGATTCATATTGAGGCTACTAATAGAACGTTTTATCCTGATTTATCTATTGTGTGTGGAAAAGCAATTCCTTCTGAGAAAGATCATCATGCATTAATAAATCCTATTCTAATAGTAGAAGTACTATCTGAACGTACGGTAGCATTTGATCGGGGGGCCAAGTTTTCCCATTATCGTCAAATTCCTTCTCTGAAAGAATATGTACTGATTAGTCAAGATGAGCCTATCCTTGATACCTTTTATAGAACTGAAGATGGTACCTGGGAAATCAATACAATACAAGAGATGTCTGAGAAAGTGTTGTTTAAGTCAATCAGTTGTGAAGTAGCTATGAGCGATATTTATCGTATGGTGCCTGATATTTCTGAGCAATAGTATCTTACTCCTTTATTTTAGTTATTATTTTGTTTCGTCATCTCCCTTACATTGGAATCCAAACTAAGTAATTAATTTTGGAACGATTATTCCAAAAACGGCAATTCTGATCTTGGTTTAATCACATGCTTTTGCATGAAAGTTAATAACACATAAACTTAGTTTACATGAAACGAATTTTGATTACTGGTTCCAGCTCTGGATTTGGATACGACGCTGCAAAGTACTTTGCAGAGAAAGGGCATTATGTATATGCTACCATGAGAAATGTCAACGGAAAGAATGCCACTCCTGCTGGAGAATTAAAAGAATTCGCAACCGCAAACGGTTACCAGATAGAAGTGTTAGAGTTGGATGTTACTTCTGATGAAAGTGTCAATTCAGCTATCGCCCAAGTAAAGGATTTGGATGTATTGATCAATAATGCAGGAAGAGGATATGGCGGTCCTATGGAAGCATTCTCTTCAGAGGAGTTTATTGCTCAATTAGATTTAAATATTGTAGGAACATTTCGGGTAGCAAAAGCCGCACTGCCAGCTATGCGTGCTAAACAATCGGGATTGATCATACAAGTCAGTTCTACCGCAGGTAGGGCAGCATTTCCAGGGCTAGGTGTATACAATGCCAGTAAGTGGGGACTAGAAGGATTGAGCGAAGCCATGCGATATGAATTGGCTCCCCTGGGGATAGATGTTGTGATCGTTGAACCCGGTCCATTTGATACGAACTTTTTTGGTAACATGATTGCTGGTTCTAGTGAAGAAATCAATCAGGCCTATCAACATGTAGGAGGTTTCTTCGAAGGATTTACTCAGAATGTGCAACAGCTTTTCAAGGATGATAATGCCCCGACTGACCCAAGGGTAGTTGTTGAAATATTCGAACAACTCATTGAGATGCCTGCTGGTACACGTCCTTTAAGGACAATTGCTGGATTGGATTTCGGTTTGCAACAGTTAAATGATGCGGTAGAACCCATTCGCAAAACTACACTTGAAAGCATGGGTCTCATTGATTGGGATGGCCCTAAGGGATAAAAATTTTGCTTATAATGATGCTTTGTAATGTGGGCAGCATTCATTTCAACAATGGATGCTGTCAATATTTTTATTATGGAATCATTACATCACTACCCTTCATTTTTCACAAAGACTATCTGCTTGAAGCATAGTCTTGAAGTCTACCCTTTAAGAAAAAAGATTCAATATTATACCTACAACTGCTCCATCACTCAACTATTGAACAATATTCGCAGATTTGAATCGAATGAATAATACTTTTTGTTATATTTATTTACAAAAAGTACTACTTGAATGTTTAGCTCGCCAATCAATTAGCTCGTTTGGATAGTGGAGCTCAATTCGAAAATACGATCACCTTACAGTTAATAAGATTAGGAGAAATAGACTACTTTCAGTTAAAGTCAGGACAGGAAATCGATTTCATCTTCAATAGGGCATAGGCGTATGAAGTAAAGGAAACCCCAACAAAAGGGGATTTACATATGGTAGTGAAAAGAGCAGAATTATTGAAGATAGAGGTAGCATATCTCATAGGACGCTATCCACCTGGTAGTGGATTTGATGATTTTATTTGGGGTGGCACTATAATATAGCTACTTAATAAGTGCCGAATTAATTTGGCACTTATTGAGTAGTTATGAACGATATTGATTCGCTCGTATATTTTGTTCTGCTTTTTCTACCGTTTCCCGTATTCTCTTTTCACGTGTCGCAGGACGCTTTGCATTGAAGATCCATTCCAGGATCCCTCTTTTTACTGATCTGGGAAAAGCTTCCCAGTACTGAAAAGCTGTGGGATGTTGATCGAATAATGCCTGCATATCCCCCGGAACGATCAGATTTTCGACATCGTCTAATGCATTCCAGGTCCCATTTTGCTTGGCAATATCTATCATTTCTAAGCCAGCAGGAGCCATTAACCCTGCTTCTAAGAGCCGTTCAATCTTTTCCTTATTGACCCTACTCCAGTTGCTTTTGGGGTTTCGCTTCGCAAAAAACTGATAATAGCTTTCCTCATCTCGTTTATTGGGTTTACTGTCAATCCATCCATAACATAGCGCTTCATCGACTGCTTCTGGATAGTAGACGCTGGGGGTGTTTGACTCTTTCTTATAGATAATTAACCAAACAGATTTCTCAGTGCAATGATTATCTTCCAGCCATTGTCTCCAGACCTGGCGAGAAGTAGCATAAAATGTTTTTACTCCGTTTTTCAGTTCCATACACATTTCTGCACTTTAGTACTAACATATGCAATATATGCACAATGGTTCAACATTACCCTTTTCAGATGCCCATAGGGCAGAATACGCTCCCGCGTGTTCTGCACAATATCTGAACATACTATTGTGTGTTCCTACGTAAGGAGGGGTTGAATATTTAAGTGCTGCGATAACATTAATTATACTTAACATCAAGCTTCTTGTTACCAAACTGTTCTATTATTCATTTCTCAATATAGTTTAGTTCAAAACTAAATAACCTCCCTGCAGGGTTGCTAGTGTTGAGGGAGAGGGAGGAGTAGGTGGGTGATTAATTGAAAAGGATGAAACATATGTCAATAAATTATTATTTTCGTAAGATTCATTTTAAAAAAAATTACAGGAAAACCCATGTTCTATTGAGATAATGTCTCGATCCATTTGGAGGCAGCTTTAACCACTGACTTCCTGTTGTCGGCACTCTGCCTTTCTAAATGTGGCCGTAACCATCTTTTCAAACTATCATCCTTCTTAGCCCATTTTCCCAGGGTATTCATTGTCTGAATCAGCACAATCCAATCATTGTGATGTTCCAGATTGCGTTTCATGATATCTTTTGATTCCTGTTTTTGTGAGGTAGACAAATCCTTTTCGAGCATGTCAAATAATTGTGCCAATGTCCATTGTGTAGAGGCTTGATCAATCTGCGCAATATCTGTTAAAAAGCGATCGATATAGGGAAGCAACAGGGCTTTATTTTCTTTGCAGATGCGCTTCATCGCACTAGAGACTCGAAGTCTGACGACTTCGTCGTCGCTGAAATAGCAGTTAAAGAGTTCATCTAAGCGTGAGGGTTCTTTCAATACCATATCTACGACTTCGACGGTATTTCCTAGGGAATTAGGGTGGCCACCGGTGAGGAGGGAATGGAGGAAACCATTCATAGGAGCTTACTTAAGTTTTCTCAGCTATAGAACTGATTTATCTCAAATTTTTAGTTCTATATATGTAATACGTATGAAGAATTTTACTATACCTGTTATATCCTAATTAGGGAAATAATTCTTTTCTAAATCTTGAATTCAAATTAAAGATTAATTCTGATTTTAAATGTAAAGGAAAAATCATCATAAGGATTGTTAATTACACCCACCACCATCTAATCTTATGAATTGAAATATATTAACTACAAATAACAAGGTGTAAAGGGCCAGAATGGGCTTTATAGGTAAACTATCCATGACTAAATTTTTAATAAAATATTATTAAATATATATTATTTTTCTCAAAATTGTCAATACTTTTAATGTAAAAACATTACAAAATTAATTTACAGTATATATAATGTATCTATTATAATATTATTTCTACCTATGAAAATTAGATGGATTTAATAAAACTATTCAGAGTATGTCTAATCCGCCCCACCACCGAAGACCTCCTGGAGATTATATTCATTTTCCCCCGTAACCATTTGATTTAATACCTTTACAAATATAAGTTGGACACTCACAGAAGGGGTTTTCTTTTGGTTTAAAACTCTACGAATAAGGGTTTTACTAAAAAAATTGCGCATATGAGATATAAATTTGCCAATATCTATATTCTCACTTTTCAGTATTTCCTTGACTGAATTTGTTGCCATTTCAATATTTCTTTTATCTTATTTTATTTGATGAATAAAATAACTGAACGGTTTAGAATCTAATTTTAGCTTAAAAGATGCAAAACTATAAAAAAACAATTACGTATATGTTAAGCCAAAGTTAATAATTATTTTTAGAATGAAGAATAGAAAAATATCCTTGTTTATAATATGTAAATATCAGGAAATTGGAGGAGGTGCGAATATACCTAGCGTATTTAATGATTGAATTCTTAATCTCAAATATACAGTATTAGCTAACTGAGATTACAGAATCGAAAAGGTTATTATAGTAAATTCGAAATATCATATTTCATATGCCCAGTCAAAACGAATTTGACCAATAGATTCATCAATATTTTCTAATTCGATCTTATGTTCAGTATATAAGCCAGCGAGGCCATCCCTTTCTATTCCAGGTATTTTCAGTTTCTTTCTTCTCTTCCTTCCACCTATTAATTGTCTATTTTCACTAACTGTCAAATTAGCCAGAGGTAGTGTATTAGGTAGAATTAGTTGAAATTTTATTGAGTTAAAATTATTTTTTACAACAAAATAAGTTTCATTGATTGGGAAAAGTTTATTCCAATGATATCTATATGAATAATTAAATCTTTCTCCTTCGTCAATAAATCGTCCAAAATCAACAATAAATTCTTTGCGACTGAAGAAATCTTGTTCTTTGATGATTTTTAATGGGAGATTATTCTCATCCCATGCCTCAAGACATAATTCCTCATACTGTTGCGTGCTGGAATCGGAATATATTTCGTGATTCCTTGCTCTTATGGGAGTAGAGGTAATTTCCAGCGTTGTATTCTTCGTTACGGTTGCATCCCCTCTTTTATTAAGCACTTGTATCGTGTATACATGTGATAATTCTGTTTTGCCCTGTATTAGAGAAAAGCTTAATCTTTGTTCCTCAAAAATTTTATTTACGACCTCTATTACTTCCATACAAAAAGGACGAACTGCAGATCTCCTATTTTCATTGAATGGGTCGTAATGGCCTACATTAATCCCCTCCAAGTCTGAAATAGGTTTGATTGAATTATCATTAGGCATAATAAAGAATGTACGGTTTGCCCCAAACTTTGCCATAAAATATCCTGCCTCAAATATTACATTATCTCTAGTAATTTTATACTTATCTCCCCGAGATTCGATATTATCGTCCGGGGCAAATACTAAAATAGCGGCATCGCAAATGTTTGAAACTCTGTCAAGGCCATCAATAAGAAACTCACTTGGTTTTATAACTGTGTCCCAGGGATGTGCGTGTACATTTTCACTTTGAAGCTCTGCAACTATCGCATTTCTAATTTTTTTTGCCTCCGTAGAGGAGGCTATAAAAACCTGAGGATTTTTAGGATTTCTCATGACAAACGATTGATAGAAGAGAGAATAATTCTATTTATAACCAAAAATGCAAAGATATCAATATCTCGCACATTCAGTTAATTCTCAAAACAAACATTAAATTTTTCGAATTACAGTCCATTTGCCCCACCACCCTCACTTAGATATCTGACATTTGATTTAGTAAAAAGTCTACAATTTGACTTATTATCAGAAATCCTTGGGTTTGACTGATACGGACTGACTTTAATGAGGAGCATCATGTGGGATTAATATTGTACAGACAATTGTCTAGATTTTTTCACGAATCACATTATATTTCCAATTATAATAATAAATAATTTAAAATTAAAAATTATTCGTTTGTTTTTATGTAATTCCTAATAAAATATTAGAATATTCTATATTATGTTTGTCATTTATATAAAGTTTATGCAAATTTATAGGCACTCAGACTCAATAATTCATTATGAGCCATAGATTGAAGGAATTATTAGTAGAAAATGGTATTACTCAAGCAGAGCTATCTAGGGCAAGCGGAGTAAGCTCGACTACCATTAATAAAATATGTAACGAAAAGCGTAGTGTTTCAAAAACTACACAATATAAAATTTTACGTGGTCTTAAAAAATTAATAAATAATGACTTCAAAAGAGAAGAAGTCTTTGGGGGTGGTGGGGCAGATTGACAATTATTCTTTGAGTAGTTTGGTATTGAGCCTAATATTTAGGTGCAGTCATTGTTTTTTACCATAATCTTACAAAAGCCCATAAGCCCCTCTGTTCAGCCTTATACTTATGCTCCAACAATTTGTTTTTTATACTTCTCAGGTACATACCTCAACTCCTTCCTCTTAACCTTGGGATAAATATCGAAAACTGTATATTGATTCTTTGACACGGTTTCTAATGCTACCAAGATCGCAACCTTCGTACTCGGTGCAACATCTCTTCTCTGATTACACACCTTCCTTAAAGTGGTTTTCTTAATCCCAGTTATGGTAGTCAATTGATGTAGAGAGATACCTTCCCGATCTAATATTTCTTTAAGTCGATTAGCAGCCATAAACAATATATTATTATCCTTCAATGTGTTATGAACGTATATGTTTTTTCATAACAACATTTATTATACCATTCACTACAGGGCTATAATTGATGTGATTTTAGCCCTATGTTTTATGAATGTAACCTATTATAATTATTTAATTGTTAGATCTTAATTATGATCTAATAAATAAAAGGGCGATAAAGCTGCTGATCATTATTGCATTTATGAAAAAGGATTTACCTTTTAAGCTGTAAAGTCAAATGTTATAAATGTAATTGTATAGTATCACTGTATATTGTTAGACAATTATTAATTGTCATAATTTATTCCCCAAATTAAAGAAAATAATAGTCAGAATGCTTCCCTATTTCCAATGATACATACATCCCTATAAATCATGATCCTATAACAAAATATATCTCCCCAACTTCATACGGTGTAACTATTTTAGTTTATAAATATTTTTCTGGTAATGAAAAAAATATCTCAATCTATAAACTCAATTGGATTACCATAGAAATGATATTTCATTTCCTTATAGATTAGGCTTTATATGCTTATGAGATATTTACAGATTGGTTAAATTATATTACTTAGAAAATAGTAGCCTGTAAATGAAGGACTGAAAATGTGTTATCCGACTATTCTCCGAAATGTAATATTGAT